>CAYYZP010000354.1:0-2503 GCA_964476165.1 uncultured Fimbriimonadaceae bacterium | reverse complement strand
TACTTCTTGTCAATCTCTACGCCGAGTTTAAGAGCGGTCGAATGGCTCATCTGAGCCGAGTTGTCCCACGTCAGATTGCTCAGCGGCTTCGGGAGCTCTTGGAGCCATCCGTTGTTGGCAAAGCGTCCGTCATAAATCGTCGGGTCGGGCTTGATGACCAGTTCGATGCCGTCGGAAGTGTCTTCTTGTTGAACGACCTGAGCCAAGCCCGGCACGACGGTCAGTTGCTTTGGTGGGAACTCGCTGAATGCGACGACTCCCGAAGCCAACGCATCGCGCCAATGGTCGCTTGGTAGAGCCAACGAATCCGGTGAGTAATTGAAGCGATAAGAATAAAAGGCGGACTCGACGATCTCTCTACTTTCGCGCGAAGTACCAATCAACGCGTCGATCAGTTCCGTTTCGCTCTTCGAGTCGTACAGCGGCAAGATCGTCGGTTGCTGAATTCCAATGGTGCCGTCATACGCTCGACCGTCGCCCCAACACTCCAAGAAATGGCTGAGCGGCAGTTGCCAAGTACACTGTTCGCCCGTCTCGTCGTCGTGCATGCCCAGGTGCGCGGAGAACTGGACTTTCTTAAGCGCTTCGGCGAACCCGAGATCGACCGGTGCGTCGTAAGCGGGGTTTCCGCCAAGGATAATCAGCGTTCTCACCGCGCCGGAATTCATGCCCGTGACGAGCGACGTGATATCCGATCCCAGCCGGACCACAGGCTCGGTGTGGATCACCGTCTTTCCAAAGTTTCCGAGGTGCGCATTGATCGCTTGCACTAGCGCATGCACGCTCGCGGGCAAGTGCTCGCCCGAAACCACGACCGAACGGCTCCGATTCGCGGAAAGATCGCGCGCGACCGCGCTCAGCCACGCCTCGTCGATCCCAGCAGGCAAAGCAGACGACCCGACGCCCTGCACGCCAAGTTTTCCGGCCAGCGCCTTTGCAAACGCGAACATGCTCGATGCCCGCAACGGCAATCGGTGGTCGGCGATAACGCCCAAGGTCGTCGGTGCGGACTCGACCGCGTAAACGCGGTTCATCTTCGTCCGGCCATTTGTCAAATCGCGCCGTGACATCAGGTCGTGCTGATAGCGCACCGCCGCTGGCCCTTCCAGGATCGCGTCGCTGTCGATCGAGAGCACAACGTCTGCAATTGTAAAATCGTAGTGCGTGTCCACGCGCTCGTTGAATGCCATTAGCGCGCCGTCGCCCGCGTTCCTGTTTCCAACTGGATCGTGCTGCACCCACTTCGCCCCCGGATACTTTTGCAAGAACGAACTAATGACTCCCAGATAGGAAGGCGAACCGATCGACTGCGTCAGGATCGCGACGCCCCCCCCCGAGTTCTTCGCCGACTCATCGAGCCGCACACGGACTTCTTTCAGGAAGTGGCTCCACGACGACGGCTCGTTTCCGTGCTTGACCAACCGCAAACGGTCTGGGTCATACAGGTCGAGCACCCGCGCCTGTGTCCTCGCACCAAGAGCGCCGAGGCTCGCGGGATGGTGCGGGTTGCCGTCCAATTTAATCGGTCTGCCGTCGATCGTCTTGACTTTGACGCCGACCGAGATTCCACCGAGCGTCGCAATCGAAGCGTAATAAGTCGGCACTCCCGGAAGCCTGTCTTCTGGCCCCGCGATGAACGGCACCAGCCTGTCCTCGGGAAGTTTGCGGCAACCGCTCGACGCAAGGCCCGCGAGCATCAGTCCCGCGCCCATGAACTTGAGGAACGAACGCCTATCGAGGTCGGCCAGCGACCTGCGGTGGGGGAACTCGTCGTCGAGCCACACTTGGAACTCGGGGACCTGCGCGAGTTGCTCCAGACTTTTCCAGTACTGCCGACCCGACTTGCCCTTGAGCGCTTCGCTCAAGAGATGTACAGTCTCGTTGTTCTCAGTGTTCGTCAACAGAATTTTCCTTTATCGGTGGCAGATGTAACAGTCGTCGAGTTGCGCCTTGTTGATCTTTCTTTCTTCCATCAAGAGCGTGCCCACGTTCTCGTGCGCCACATCGACCGGCACTTTTTCAAAGTGGCCTTCGGCGACCTGGTGCTCATACCCAGACAGTTTTTCCCCTCTCATCAATTTCGCATAGAGTTCGAAGACCTGTTTTCTCGGCTCCTCGCCCTCCTTCCATTCGTGCAGGAACTTCTCCGGGCTCTTGTGGCACTCGAGGCACCACGACATGTGGAACGTCTGCCCCTTCGACGTGATCTGCATCTCTTGCACCGGACCGTGGCACGTGTTGCAGTTGATCCCCCGGTTGATGTGGATGCTGTGGTCGAAGTACACGAAGTCGGGGACGCGGTTCACCTTCACCCATTCGATCGGCGTGCCCGTCTCCCAACTTTTGCGGAGAGGCTCAAGGAGCGGGGAGTTGGACCAAATCTGCGAATGGCACGTCATGCACACCTCGGTTGTCGGTAGACCGGCGACCGCGCTGGTCTCGACGCTGGTGTGGCAAAAGCGACAGTCGATCCCGAGTTCGTAGGCGTGGTGCTTGTGGCTGA
>CAYYZP010000353.1:0-2879 GCA_964476165.1 uncultured Fimbriimonadaceae bacterium | reverse complement strand
GGATCGGGCGCACGGAACTCGATGCGCTTCGCCTTCGGCGAAGGACTGAGCATTGGAATGCGGATGCACGCGGACCGGTTGCGCGCTGAATAAATGAGATTGATCGGTGCCTCATAGCCAGGTACCAGGCGGCGGTAAGAGTTGGTCGAAGGGTTAGTGAACGCAAGCAGGGAAGGAGCGTGCTTGAGCAGACCACCGATGTACCACCTGGCCGTATCGGAAAGACCTGCGTATCCTTTCTTGTCGTAGAACACGTTTTCGCCCTTCTTCCAAATGCTCTGGTGGCAGTGCATTCCCGAGCCGTTGTCGCCGAAGAGCGGTTTTGGCATAAAAGTGACGGTCATTCCATAGCGCGAGGCCGTGTTCTTGATGACGTACTTGTACTTTTGGAGGGTGTCGGCCATGGTCCGCAGTTCGCCAAAACGGATGTCGATCTCGCACTGGCCTGCAGAACCGACTTCGTGGTGGTGGAGTTCCACATCGACTCCCGTCTCTTGGAGCATCAGCACCATTTCGCTGCGCAGGTCCTGAAGTTTGTCGGCAGGCGCACACGGGAAATATCCGCCTTTGGGCCGCATCGTATAACCCAGCGCATCGGGTAGGTTGCTGTTCCAATGGGCCTCTGCGCTGTCGATGGAGAAGCCCGCTTGTTGAGGGCTGTTGACATACGATATTCGGTCGAACACAAAAAATTCGGCCTCAGGGCCGAAGTAGATGGTATCTCCTATTCCAGTGGACTTGAGAAAATCCTCCGCTTTTTGGGCGACGTATCTTGGATCGCGCGAATACCGCTCCCGCGTAATCGGATCGACAATGTCGCCGATCATGACCGCCGTCGAATGGTGCGTGAAGGGATCTGAGAACAGGGTCTTGGGATCAGGGATCAAGAGCATGTCCGATTCGTGGATCGACTGGAATCCACGGATACTTGAGCCGTCGATGGCGATGCCGTTCTCAAACAGGTCTTCGCTGACGTCGTTCGCTGGGATCGTGAAGTGGTGCCAGACGCCATACAGGTCTGTGAACCTGAAGTCGATGAACTGAGACTCGTTTTTTCGGATGTATTCTATTGCTTCCTTACCGGCCATTTTGGGGTGTCCTTCCTGTCGAACGGCAACTTTGTTCCATCGACAGGACGGAAGCAACAACGGTTCCGTGCCTGGTTTTTTTGATTTAACTTGAGTGGCGGCCCGACTGCCGCATTTTAGTGGTCCTTGCCAGAAAAGTCAAGTGACTTTGACCGAAATTTCTTTGATGGACTCACGGCTTTAGATTCAGTTTCAGCCAAGAAGAAATTTTTTCAAGCGCGACTGGAACGATGGGACCTTCGAAGCCCGGCTCGTCCTCGGTATCGACGTGTTTCAAACAGTGGCTTGCGAGCGGAACGATGTACAGTTCGTGTGTTCCGGTTGTTCTGGACTTTAGCGCGTCCGATAAAAGAACCGCATCGTGCTTGGCGCGCACTTGTATGTCCAACTCTCCGTTCATAACTAGCACAGATCCAGTGTATCGTTTGAGTGGGACGGTGGGATCGATGGTCAAATAACTACGGATGAGACTAAGCGAGACTGGGTTGTAGAGCATCTTGAGACCAGGGTGGACCGTTTCTGGGATTGTTCCGTCCTTGACGATCATCGCCATCGATTCTTCGTTGGAATCGATGATCTTCTTTTTTTCCTCTTCGGAGATCGGTGCCTTAGACACGTTTCGTTCGATCTGATAACGGAGCGTTCCGGTCATGGGCTCTCCGACTGCCCCGACGAGCACGAGCGCTTTTGGTTTGAGTCTTTCTGCCTCCCAGCAGGTAAAGAGTCCACCCTCGCTGTGTCCCAGGATCGCAAGTTTTGCGGGTTCGACGGGCTTCTGAGCCTTCATCGCGTTGAACGCTGCCTCAATGTCCGCAGCGTGGTTGTCGAAGGAAAAATAGTCTGACCATAGCGCCTTGTCCTTGGGCCATTGGTCTTTGTTGACGTGGACTGGACGCTTGTCAAAGCGGAACGACGCGATCCCATCGGCCTGCAGCCGCTCGGCGATCTGCTTGAGCACGTTCGTCGTCAGGTAAGGGGGCTGGTTGCCGTCTCTGTCGGTCGGCCCGCTCCCGGGCAACAAGAGGACGCAAGCGAACGGGCCATCGCCTACTGGACTTAGATAGGTGCCTGACAGATTCAAATCGCTTGCACCGACAAAGGCAACTTCGCTTTGGATTCCGGTCAACATCGATAACGCCGCTAAAATGAGAAGCACGGGTGTTCCTACGGGTTAGACCGGTGTTCGGTTTTGCAAGACCGCCTCGGCGAGAGCATCGACATGGCCCGACGAAGGGGCAGGTAGGGTGACCGGCTCGCAGACCACGGTCTGATAGGCGCGCGCGGCCTGCACATTCGCCCAGTCGACAAAGCGCGCGTGAGCGGCACTTGCGATTCCCCCCACCTTGATGGACCGGAGCCTCGACGACTGCTCTGCATAGACTAGAATGGCAAGGTCGGAGAGTGCCCCCACCACGACCTGGTCGTCGGACTGGACATTGTACGCCTTGCTTGCCAGTTCTCCGACAAACGAATCAATGTGGATGTTGTTCTGCGTCGCTCTCTGGATGCGCGAAGAGATGAAAGTGCGGTTGACTTCGTTCGTGCCTTCGTAGATGCGGCTCACTCGCGCGTCGCGATAGATGCGCGCAATAGGGAACTCTTCGGTAAACCCATATCCACCATAGATTTGGAGCGCTTCGTCGGCGATCATGGCTTGGGTCTCGGTGCAAAAGACTTTGATTGCAGCGCACTCGACGGCGAACTCTTGCGCAGCCTTCTGGTTTCCTTCGATTGTTCCACCAAACTTCCTAAACGCTCGATCGATGTTCGCGCCAGTACGATAAAGCATGG
>CAYYZP010000352.1:0-8231 GCA_964476165.1 uncultured Fimbriimonadaceae bacterium | reverse complement strand
ACGCAGACTTGTTGCGGCCAGCCGCCCTTCAACGCAGGCGACTGGGACGCCGCACGACCAATTGTAAAACGCACCACTCACCTTTTTGATCTTTCAAACACAGATGGCGTTCCCGTCGTTGTGCCAAGCGCCAGTTGCGCTGCCATGCTGCGGCACGGCTATGGAATGCTTGGAGCAAAAATCGCTGACAATAGAGTCTACGAACTCTGCGAGTTTATCGTCGATCTGCTCAACGTGAAAAATTGGCCGGGAAGAGTCAAGCCGAAAAGAATCGCGATTCACCGCGCCTGCCACGCGCGGATGATGGGTCTGCAAGACCAACAAGAGACTCTCATTGCCTCAATCGAAGGCGTCACTCTCGTGGAAATCGACGATTCCGATCAGTGTTGTGGTTTCGGAGGCGCGTTTTCGCTCACCCACGGCAAAACGAGCGAAGGGATCGGACTTGAAAAACTGCGAAAACTCGGAATGGCTGGCGTCGATCAAGTGTTGAGCGGCGACATGGGTTGCGTCGCACACCTCGATGGACTTGCAAAACGAAATGGGATCGAGATCCAGTTCGCCCACGTGGCCCAACTTCTCGCTGAGGCGGTGCAGAAATGAACAACGCGTTTGATTCCTTCGTCCGGACGCTAGATGAAGACGCCGTCAGAAGCGTCCGGTCCGCCACCCAGCGCGTAGCCGCCGCTCGCAAGACGACCTTAAACGAGGTCTTTGAAAGCGTAGACGAGGCGCGCAACCAAGCGTCAAGAATAAAATCCTACGTCCTCGACAATCTCAAATCCCTCCTCCTTCAACTCGAAGAAAACTGCACAAAAAACGGAATCGAAGTCCACTGGGCAAGAGACGCGGCATCGGCGAACAAAATAATTTTGGGAATCTGCGACAAGAAAGCCCCCACCGGCGCGACTGTCGTCAAAGCAAAGTCTATGGCGACTGAGGAGATTCACCTCAATGCCTATCTGGAAAGGCACGGACACACCCCGATTGAGACCGACCTGGGAGAGTTTGTCGTCCAAATCGACCACGATACTCCCAGCCACATCGTCGCCCCAATCATCCACAAGGACCGCCGCGATGTCGCGAAATCGTTTGAAAAGAACGGCCTCGGTCCTTACTCCGAAGAGCCTGAAGTCCTCGCAATGCAAGCCCGCGAACACCTGCGACAAAAATTCAGAAAAGCCGACATCGGCGTCAGCGGCATTAATTTCGCAATCGCCGAGACAGGTCGCCTCGTCATCGTCGAAAACGAGGGCAACAACCGCCTCTCCACGACCGCCCCCCCCGTCCACATCGCGGTCATGGGCATCGAGAAAATCCTGCCGACTGAGCGCGATCTACCGCTCTTCATCCGGCTCCTCGCGGGATCTGCGACGGGACAACGGCTCACCGTCTACACGCACCTCATCACTGGCCCAAGAAAAAAGGAACAGGACGGACCGCAAGAACTCCACCTCATCCTGCTCGACAACGGTCGAACGCAAGCGCTTAGGGGCCCCCACCGTGACATCCTCAAATGCATACGTTGTGGCGCGTGCCTGAATATTTGCCCCGTCTACAGACGTAGCACGGGGCACGCGTACAAAAGCGTCTATTCCGGCCCGCTCGGCGCAGTCCTGACACCCGCTCTGAAAGGAGACAAAGAGCTCGCGAAAGCCTCCACCCTCTGCGGAGCGTGCAAAGACGTGTGTCCAGTCGACATTCCGCTCCCCGACATGCTCCTAAAACTTCGCTCGGAAGACAAGCACAACAAATCAGCGACATGGAGAGTCTTTGCCACCGCTTCAAAGCACCCATCAGTTTGGAAGTTGGCCATTAGACTGCTCGCCATCTCAAAGCCCCCCCCCCGATGGCGCGAGTTCAAGGACTCGCCCACCAAAAAAATCGACTTTAGGAGATGGTGGAATGACAGACCGTGACCGCATCCTCGCCGACTTGCCGACGAGCAGCACTTGTGGTGTGGGCGTCCCGCCTGCACCGCTCAAAGATCAAGTATTGGATCCATGGACTCTATTCCAACAAAGATTCACCGCCCTAGGAGGTGAAATCATCGAATTTATCCAAATCTTGCACGTCGCCAATTCATTTTTCACAGACGCAACCGTCCAGCAAACCCTCCCGAACCGCATCGCAAACGTCTGGGAAGCCGAAGCCGGCGTCACCACTGCAGACCTCGCCATTGCTGAAACAGGCTCGATCATTCTCTCCGCAAAGCCGGGCTCATCGAGGCTCGCCAGCCTCGCCCCCCCCATCCACATAATTCTTTTAGACCCCAAGAGCATCGTCCCCACCCTCGAAGACGCAATGGCAATAATGCCCCGAGAAACCAGCGTCATCATTACGGGTCCGAGCCGGACCGCCGACATCGAAGGCGTCCTAGTCCGCGGCGTCCACGGCCCAAAAAGAGTCATCGTGGCCCTTTTTCCACCATGATTGCCTCCATAACAGCCTCAATCCAGCCGAAAACTAACTCAGGGCAACTTCGCGCCTGAATAGAAAGATGAACCAGTTTGCTAAGTATTCAGGCAATGAGCCGAGTGGCGCACAGACCGTCGAGCCGACGGATCTCGAGCGCCTTGTGCACGACCTGCACAACGACTTCATCGGTGTAGCACAGTCCGTTTCCGATTTGAAACAAGAGGTCGAGGAACTCAAACAGAGACAGGCCCCTACTGCGATGACCATCGACCAGCCGACGCCGATTGAGCAAGAACCAGAAATACTAGAGCAAGTAATTGCCGATGAAGAACAGTTAGAAGTGCCAGCGCAGCAAGAGCCGACAGACAATGTCCTCGGAATGTCCGACGCTGACATCCAAGCGCTCCTCGAACAAGCCGCACAAGAACCGCTCCAATCGGATGATGCGGACGAGCAAGTTCCAGAAGTTTTCAGAGAAAAGCCGGCGGACACGCAATATATCATTGAGAATCCGTCGTTCGAAATCAGTCCGGAGGCCGTCAAAGCAGTCCCTGCGACTCTTGCGATCGGCGCGTTGGCGATGCCCGCAAGCATCGAAGACAGCGTCCTGGTCTGCAAAGTAGTCGAGCCGTTCGACTATGCGGCCCTCGATCTCATATCAGAGCATACGGAGTTCAAGGTATCGCCAGAGGCTGCGCCAATCGGCGAAGTCGTCTCGGCGCTCAGGATCCACTATGGCCCTGATGGATACGACTCAGAAAGAGAGGCCGTCGCAGAGGTCGCTTCGACGTCAAGAAAGAACTGGTTCAACCGGAGGGCCGCTTAAATGAAATCAATCGCCATCGCGAGCGCAAAGGGGGGGGTAGGCAAGACCAACCTCTCGGTGGGCCTCGCCATCGCTCTTGCAAGGTCAGAACACAAGGTCCTCCTCGTTGACGCGGACTTCGGGCTCGCAAACATCGACATTCTCCTTAAACTTAAGCCCGCCGTCACTCTCAAGCACGTCGTCTGCGACGCCGTCGATCTCAAGAGCGCGATCACCGAAGGGCCAGAAGGCGTCTCGGTCGTCTGCGGCGGATCAGGAATCAAGGAACTCGCCTCAATCGAGCCAGAACTCGTTCAAGAATTGCTCACGAGTCTGGAAGCAATGGAGAAAGACTACGACACCGTCGTCTATGACACAGGATCGGGAATCGGCGACGCGACGATGACCGTCCTCGCACAGGTTGATTGTGTCGCAATCGTTTGCACGCCCGACCCAACGAGCGTCATGGACGCTTACGCCACAGCCAAGATCCTCTATGCAAAAGAGCCCGAAGCGAACGTCGTGCTCATCGTCAACATGGCCGACGACGAAAAGGAGGGCGAGGTCGTCTTTGGAAGGTTCAAGTCGATCATCGGCCAGTTCCTCAACAAAGAAGTGACCCTCGCCGGCGTCGTCTGCTTCGATGACGCCGTCCGATCGGCCAGCCGCGACCGCACGTCAGTCATGATTGCAAACCCGCGGTCCAGTGCGACAACTGAAATCACTGCGCTCGCAGCACAACTGTCTGACCCAGTCATCAAGGAAGAAGAAGACATCGAACTTGCGCTGCTCCAAAGAATGCGTGGCGTGCTCACATTCGTTTCAAAGATGAAACTGAAAAAGTCCGAGCCGGAAGAAGAGTCAAAAGCGGCCTGACTTTAACCTTCGTCCAAAGCCGCGCGAACACGATCGAGAAGTTCCTTTGGCGCATTGATCCGGTCGACTTTCTTGCGGATGCACTCGATCACTGATTTTTCAAACTGCGCCGCCTCTGCGCAGTGGGCGCACTGATGCAAGTGCGCCTCCAAGCGCGCAATGTCTTCCTTGCTCAGTTCGCGATCGATGTAGTCGTCAAGGTGATCGAACACCTCGTCACAGTCCATGCACTCGATATCGGTCATAGTCGTTCTCCTGAGACGAGCCCGCGTTCTACGGCCATGCCCCAGAGTTTTTTCTGCAGCAGGTGTCGCCCCCGGTGCAACCGCGATCGCACTGTCCCAATCGGTATCTCCGCCGCCTCCGCGATCTCTTCATAACTAAATTCGTTCAAAAAGTACAAAAGGCTCACGATCCGATATTCGTCCGGCAGTTCTTCAATAGCGGCCTCGACTGTCTCGTGGTCCAAACGGTCGATCACGCTCTCGGCCGTGTCCTGCACTCCCGCGCGCGACGCCTCCAAAAAAAGAAAGTGGTCCTCCGCCTCGTCCAAGGCCACTTGCGCACCCCTCTTCGCTTCACGTACGCGCATCTTATAAAACTTGTTGGTTAAAATCCGCATGAACCAAGCCTTAAAGTTCGTCCCCTCTTCAAAAGTTCCGATGCTCTTGAACGCCTGCACCGAAGCCTCTTGCACCAGGTCCATCGCGTCGTCCTTGTTGCGAGTCAACTTGTGGGCATAGCCATAAGCCGAATCCAAGGAGGACTCTAGCAGACGGGTAAACGCCTCGCGGTCCATTTCGACATATTTTGGCACCTTAACCCTTCAACCCCGTCGCCGCGATCCCTTGCATGAACAGTTTTTGCGTAAAGAAGAACAGCACCATGACCGGAGCGACCACCACCGTCGTCGCCGCCATGAGAAGGTGCCATTGGTTCGCCTGCTGGCTACGATAAAACTGCAGCCCGACTGCCAATGTGAACTGGTCCTGACTGTGCAGATAGATCAGCGGCCCAAGAAAATCGTTCCACGCCCCCATGAATGAAAACAGCGCCACGACCGCAAGCGCGGGCTTGGCTAATGGCGCGATGATCCGAGTAAAGATCGCCCATTCCGAACATCCGTCCAGTTTTGCCGCTTCGCTCAATTCGAACGGAATCGTACGGAAAAACTGGCGCAAAAGAAAAATACTGAACGCGCTCCCAAACCACGCGGGAACCCACAACGGCCGAAAAGTCCCCACCCAATCGAGTTTTACGAAAAGGGAGAACACCGGCACCATGAGCACAGGGAACGGGATCATCATCGTCGCAAGCGTGATCGCAAAACACAGTTCTCTCCCCTTCCACCGCAACCGCGAAAACGAATACGCGACGATCGCGTTTGAGAACACGGTTCCGAAGACCGTCAAGACGCACACCAGCAGCGTGTTCCGTGCGTAAACGAGGAACGGCTTGTACCCGAGCGTCTCTTCGCCATAAGAAATCGCGTCCTTGTAGTTCTGCCACTGCGGCGCGGTCTCATACACGGGCTTGGTCCTTGCCGTCTCGGTTCTTACTTTCTCCCCTTTCCTGCTTTCCGGTTCCAACACACCGATTTCCGATATGTCGTCTAAGACGTATACGACATATCCCTTTGTCTGCACACTATCCAGATCAAGGGAAACCACCTTGCCGACACGGTCGATCTCTTTGATCGTCGATGCCGCCACCATCGCCGTCACCCCGCGGTACTTGATCGGATCGCTCATCGAAAACAGCACCCCCCCCTCTGAATTCTCAACCCCTGACCCCTGCGCCTTGACCCCAGTAGCCACCGTCCCTTGCACCGCCGTCCCCTGATACTGCGCCTCAAAATAAAGCCTTGCAGGATCGCGGTACTTATGTACTAACTGCTTTTGCGGAATCCACACCGGCTTTTCGACCATCGTCTCCTCGATCGGCTTGAGAGAAGTGCTCACCATCCACAACAGCGGAACCAAAAAAAGCACGGCCAACCCGATCAAGACCAGGTGCAACATGATGTGCTGAAAAACCGTCTTCTTGCCGTGCAAATTACCCCCCATCGTAGTGGACAAAACGGTTTGACCACCGCAGCGCCAGCATCGTCAGCCCTAGAATAATAATGAACATGATCCAAGCCATCGCGCTCGCATACCCCATCTTGTGATAGATGAACGCGTTGTCAAAAAGGTACATCGAATAAAAGTAGATCGACCGAGCAGGAGAGCCCGTGTCCGAGATGATGTACGGCTGGGCGAAGATCTGGAGCGACCCAATGATCCCCATTACCACATTGAACAGGATCACGGGCGACACCAAAGGCAGCGTCACCCCCACCGTCTTCCGCCAAGGGGTCGCCCCGTCGATGTCAGCCGCCTCATACAGCGACGCTGGCACCTCCTGCAATCCCGCAAGATAGATCACCATCGCGTTCCCCACCCCCCACGCCGACATGAACACGATCGCGGGCTTCGACCACAAGACGTCGCCCAACCAGTTCGGCCCCTTCACCCCCACCACCGACAAAAACGAATTGATGAGCCCATATTCGCCGTTGAACAGCCAGATCCACAGCACCGCCATCGACACCGCAGGCACCAAAGACGGCACAAAAAAAGCCGTCCGAAAAACCGACATGAATCGCACCTTGGTATTGAGCAAAAGCGCCAGACCGAGCGCGATCAGCGTCCCGATCGGAATATAAAGAGCAGCGAACACCAGCGTGTTGAACAACGACTTCCAAAAGACCTCATCCCCGAACAGCGCTGAATAGTTCGATCCCCCCACCCACACTGGCGGCTTCAACACAGAATACTCAGTAAAACTAAAATATAAAGAAGCCACGATTGGATAAGCCAAGAACACCCCGAAACCGACGAACCAAGGCATCGCGAACACGTATCCTGTTCGCGCCTCCCGACGCCACACGCTCATCTGCCCTCCGCGGACAAACGCAGTGCCTTGATCGCAATCGACCTGTCCAACTGCGGCTGCATTCGCTCCTTCACACGCCGCAACTGCGTCAGCGGGTCTGCGCCGTTGATGAAAATCTCGTCGTACGCGTTCTTGAGTTCTGCCTGGTACTCCGGCCAGATCGCCATCTTGGGGGGGGTCAAAACGTTCGGACTCTTGGCTAGTTCGGTGAACAGTCGGATGTATGGGTTCGGGTGCTGACTGTAGAACTCGTCGCTCGCAACAAGCAGCGGCGAGTGCTTTCTTTGGCCTAAACACAGCATTTCCATTCCCTTTTGCGACTGGACAAATCGAATGAACTCAAAGGCCTCGTCAGGATGGCGAGCCCCGCGCGGAATGACCAAAATGTCCGCCTCCGCGATCGTCGGATTGGCGAGGTCGGGCCGGTTGGCCGGGTGGGGGAACGGCGCCGCCGACCACTGCAACTGCGGGTTGTACGTATTGATGAAGTTCGACATCCACACCCCCTGCAAAATCATCGCGACCTTGTGCGACATGAACGAATCCTGCGGCGAGCCGAACTTTCCGAGTCCGCTCTTGAAGTTCTGCAGTTTCGTCGCGCCGTACTTCTTGGCATACGACTGCACCCATGTCATCCCGCGCACACAATCGGGCGAATCGCATGTGATCTCGCCCTCGCCATCCCATAGTTTGCCTCCAAAAAAGCACATCCACGCCCAGTTCCACCATCCCGGCTCGCTGTGCAAAAACCCGCTGACTTCGACCTCCCCGGAAGAGTTCCATTTTGTCAACCGCTCTGTATAGGCGTCGAGTTCCTCGATGGTCTTTGGAGGCTGGTCTGGATCAATGCCAGCCTTCGCAAAGAGCGCGCGGTTGTAATGCAGCGCGTTCGTCGCTGGTGTCGTCGGCAGTGCAAAAACGTGACCGTCCATCATGCCCATGTCCCAATACACCGCAATGTAGTCCGACGCCTTGATCCCCGCAGCCGCACAATAGTCGTCCAACGCCAACACCGCGTTGTCCTGCACGTATTGCGCGACGTTCGCGCTGTACAATCCAGCCACGTCTGGAGGTACCCCCCCCGCAGTCGCCATCAGAGTCTTCCTTTCGATGCTCGATACGGAGAGCAGATCGATGAAGATCTTGTCCTGCGAACGGTTGTACTCGTCCACCACCGTCTTGATCGCCTCGAACT
>CAYYZP010000351.1:0-4912 GCA_964476165.1 uncultured Fimbriimonadaceae bacterium | reverse complement strand
CGGCAATGTCCACATTGTTGCGCAATGCGTTCTCTCGGGTCGCCTCCACCGAAACAGGATCGACGTCCACGCCCACGACTTTTTTCGCGCCGAGGAGCGCGGCGCCAATCGACAGAATCCCGCTCCCACATCCTATGTCGGCAACTGATTTTCCCCCCACCTCCGACTGCTCAAGGGCCTGAAGGCACATGCGTGTCGTCGGATGGTCCCCGGTGCCAAACGCCTGCCCAGGATCGAGGACGATTTCAAGCCTTCCATTGAGCGGAACAGGCGGCTCCCATGAGGGCCGGACGAGAAACTGATCGCCGATCGCCACGGGCTTGAAAAACTGCTTCCAGCATTCGGCCCAATTGGTCTCTTCGACTTCTTCTTGTTGCACTCTCGCGCCGCGCGACAAAAGTAGTTCGCACAATGGGTCGATGTCTGCTACTTCACCGGGCGCAAGATAAGTGCTGAGTGTCGGCGGGTTGTCGGTCTGTAACGTCCCATCGAATCCGTTCCGCTCGAAGAGTTCTGTCCACGCGGACCAGTCCTCGGGGGGGGACGGAAGAAAAGCAGTCACTTTGGTCCACGCGCTCATTTCTTCTTCTTCTTGCTGAAGATGCCGCTGAGAAGACCGCCTTCGTCCCCCACCGGGACAGGGCCCCCGCTGGCCTCTGCATATTCACGCAAGAGAGCGGCTTCTGCTTCGGAAAGTTTTTTGGGAACCGTAACGATCGCCCTCACTACCAGTGACCCGCGCGAACCACCGTGAACCCTCGGAAGTCCTTCGCCCCTAAAGCGAAACTCGTGTCCCGGCTGAGTCCCCGCAGGCACATTCAGATCGAGCGACCCTGTCAACCCATCGATTTGAACCCGATCCCCGAGCACGACCTGCGGATAAGTCAGTTCGACCTTGCTGTAAAGTTCTGTACCGTTCCTCTCAAACCGATGGTCCGGTTTCACATGTACGACGACGTAAAGATCGCCAGGCGAACCCGCGCCGAGACCATCGGATCCTCGACCGGACAACCGCAACGTCATTCCGTCCTCGATCCCAGCCGGGACTTTCACTTCGAGTTCTGACTGCACAGTCTCGAGGCACCGGCCCTTGCACTGTGTACATGGGTTGCGGATGGTCCGTCCTTCTCCGCCGCAAGCGTTGCATGTCACGCTCGTCCTGATCGATCCGATAAACGTTTGTTGGATCCGACCGATGACGCCTTGGCCCTTGCACTGTGCGCAGGTCTCTGGTTTCGTCCCAGGCTCCGCGCCCCCCCCTTCGCAGCGCGTACATCGCGCCATCTTTTTATATTTGATTGGCTTTTCTGTCTCCTCAAATACCTCTAAAAGGTCAAGAGTGACGTCGGCGCGCAAGTCTTCGCCATGGCGGCCCGCCGCACGTTGCCGCTGGCCGCCAAAGCCGCCCATAAAGGCCTCGAAGAGATCGGAAAAATCGACGTTCTGAAAATGGTCCGCCCCCACCGCGTCCTCGACGCTCCCCGTCCGGTCGAACTTCGCCCTTTTGTCTTCGTCGCTTAGGACGGCGTAAGCCTGACTAACCTCTTTAAACTTCTCCTCGGCCTCGGGATTGTCGGGATTGACGTCAGGATGGTACTGGCGCGCCAATTGGCGGTACGCCGCGCGGATGTCGTCCTGCGAAGCGTTGCGCTGAACGCCCAGAACTGCGTATGGGTCGGTCACCGACATGACGCCTTGCTACTCGACCTCGACTCCTTCTTCCTCTTCTTGCTTAGCAAGATCATCGAGCGAAATCTCACCCGATTCCTCGAGTTCCGGCTCCGTCACTTCTTCTTCTTCAAGCAGATCGACAAGGAGCGCGGCCGGTTCCGCTATAAGAGTCTCTTCTTCTTCCTCGCCTTCGCCGAAAACATGGGCGAGTTCGTCATCCTCTAGACCAGGCAACAAGAAACTTCCACGATCGATTTCGTCCAGAATGCCGATGTGGTCCACCACCACCGTCTCGGGCTCGTCGCCCATGATCGGCTTGATCTTCCCAGCTGCGATCTCGGCGAGAGCGATACTGAGCGGATGGCTGCTGTTGATCCTGACGAGCGGAGGAGCACCCTCTTTGATCTGCTTAGCGCGTTTGGCGGCCAAGTTTGCTAAAATAAAGCGACCATAGGGAACTTCGTTGAGGATGTCTGGCTGGGGGAGAATGGGGTCATTGGCCATGGTGCGCGACCTCACATGATACCTGAGCCCAGCCTGTTTGACCCTGGCTAGGCCCATAATGCACAATGCCAGATTGGCGTGAAACTCACCCTGAGACCATGCTCCAGCACCTGGGAGAGGACGAGCACGTCCTCGGCGCGGTCGTCCCTCCGATTTTTCAGAACTCCTTGTTCGTTTTTGACACCTGGGACGAGTTCCGATCGGCGATGTCCAATCAGAGCGATCCATCGGTGATCGGGTCGCAGTGCATCTATTCGCGGATGAACAATCCTTCTTTGGATTTGGTGGGGCACAAACTTGCGGCGTTGGAAGGGGCGGACTGCGGTCGGTTTTTTTCATCGGGCATGGCGGCGATCTCGGCGGCGGTGATGGCCTCGACTCGTTCTGGTTCGCATGTGGTTTGCGTGGACACTTGTTATGGACCGACGCGCGGGTTTTTGAAAGAGTACATGCCGCGGTTCGGGGTCGAGACGACTTTTGTGGTGGGGGAGGATCCTGCTGAAGTGTTTGCGGCGGTGCGACCATCGACGACTTTGATCTATCTTGAGTCGCCGAGTTCGATCGTCTTTCGATTGCAGGACTTGTCGGCGATTTCATCCTTTGCGCGATCGAAGGGGATCAAGACTGCGATCGACAACAGTTATTCTTCGCCACTCTTTCAGCGGCCGATCGATTTAGGGATCGATTATTCGATCAATACTGCGAGCAAGTACTTTGGTGGCCACAGCGACATGATCGCTGGGGCGCTGGCTTGTTCCAAGTCGTTGATGACAGAACTCATCGCTAACGAGGGCCAATATCTGGGCGCGCCGCTCGGGCCGTTCCAGTGTTGGTTGGTATTACGGTCGATGCGCACGATGCATTTGCGGTTGCGACAGCACGCTTTGAGTGCCAATATGGTTGCGGAGTGGGTGCGATCTCAGCCTTGGGTTTCTGAGGTTTTTCACGTGGGGTTTTCGGACTTTCCCCAGCGCGATTTGTTTGAGAAGCAGATGAAGTCCTCGGCCGGGCTGTTCTCTTTCATTGCGAAGTCACAAGACGCCGATGTTTTGCGTGCGTTTACTGAGGCATTGGAAATCTACCAACTTGGCGTGAGTTGGGGGGGGCACGAGAGCCTCTGCGTGCCGCTGGAGTATCAGCCCATGGACTGGCCGGAGAAGAAATGGATCGTGCGGCTTTACCAAGGGCTCGAAAACCCAGAAGACTTGATCGCAGACATCGACCAAGCGGCGCGGAAGAGTGGGCTGAGTCGCTAGCCCTTTTCAGCGACCTTTTTGAAATCGTCCATCACCTTTTGCCACGCTTTTTTCAGGTCTTCGCGCTCTTTTTTGGTCGCGATCTTCGTGTGCGACACGCGGACGATCGATTTTTTTCCGGTCTTTGCAAAATTGATTTCGACCAAGCTGCCTTGCGTGTGCTTCGGGTGCTCCCACGTCATCCTGATCCTATTCTTTGGGACGATGCGCTTGTAGGTACACCGGTCCCCTCCTGCTCCTGTGTAGACTCCCCCCACCCGAAGATCGACGCTCGTCTTCTTGTTGAACCACGAGTTGAGCCCCTTCGGCGTCGTGAACAGTTCCCAACATTTGTCTATTGTCGCGTTTACCGAGCGCTGGACGTCAGTGCCAAAGAGCGAGTCGCTCCGTTGCGTCTGCTCACGAATCCCATTGACCACTTCGTATTCGATCGTGATCGATTGCGCCCACCAAGGCCCGATTTTATGCCTTGATTCGAGCATTTTTGCGGAAGCCTTGTGTCCTTTTTCCTTGCAGTCGAACTTGTCGAGCACGGCGAACCAGTGCGCCCAGCCCTTTCCCGTCGCATTTATGACACGCTCTTCGCTGAACCGAGGTTTCATGGCACGATTGTGACATCGAACCGCGCCAGAGTGTGCCACGGATAGTTGACCGGATCGTCTTTGCGCCCCACCGGACGGGCGACCGCGCCATGGCTGGTGATCAGTCTAATGGGAAATCTGCGGACGAGGACCGATACCAAGTGCTCTACCGCGTCGGTCTGTTCCTTCGTGCACTCTGCGGTGGGGGTACCGGAGTGGACGATCTCGATGCCGACGCTGGTGGCGTTGATCCACTCTCTTTTGTAAATGTCCTCGCTGTCTCCGGCGTGCCACGCGCGCTGATAGGTCGAGACGTGCTGCACGATCGATCCGTCTTTGCCGATGGTGAAGTGCGCGCTCACGCGGCTCTCGCTCGATGAGAACCACGACACTGTGCCCTCAAGCGTCTCGCCCGCCGTGTGGTGCAGAACGATCGTGTCGACGACGGAACCCGTCGGTCTCGGATCACAGTTCGGCGACTGCACGCAGACGATTTTGTTCTTTCCCGGCGGGACGAACTGGGAATTTGGTGCCGGTTGCCACAGGACTATCGGAGTAAGCGGCAACATCTGGAACATTTTACGTCAGGAGTGAGCAAAGGTCGTCCTGGAGGCCGACCCTCCATTCAGCCGGTCCGGTTTCCGGTGCTCCATGGCAGTAGAATCTGTAGCACATGGTTACCTTTCAGGAACTCATTCGAAGGCTCAACGATTATTGGTCGGCGCAGGGGTGCGCGATTTTGCAGCCTTATGACGCAGAGGTCGGCGCGGGGACCATGCACCCGGCGACCACGCTCAAGTGTCTGGGGCCGGAGCCGTGGAACGTCGCCTATGTCCAGCCAAGCCGGCGGCCTGCGGACGGGCGGTACACGCTTAACCCGATGCGGTCGCAGCGGTATTA
>CAYYZP010000350.1:0-5046 GCA_964476165.1 uncultured Fimbriimonadaceae bacterium | reverse complement strand
ATCCATCGCCCCCCCCATGCCCTTGACGAGTTTGCCGGGGATCATCCAGTTTGCGATGTCGCCCTGTTCGCTGACCTCCATCGCGCCGAGGATGGAGAGATCGATGTGCCCCCCCCGGATCATGGCGAACGAGTCGGCGCTCGAAAAATACGACGTGCCGGGTATTTCTGTTATTGTCTGTTTGCCCGCATTGACGAGGTCTGGGTCGGCCTCGCCCTCATAGGGGAACGGGCCCATTCCCAGCATGCCGTTCTCACTCTGGAGCACGACCTCGACGCCGGAGGGGATATAGTTCGCGACCAGGGTGGGAATGCCGATCCCGAGGTTCACATAGTAGCCGTCGCGCAGTTCTTTGGCGGCGCGCAAGGCGAGTTGTTCGCGGGAAAGAGGCATGGCGCTATTGTATCATTGTAAGCGTGAGGCTCGTCGGACCGATGTGTGTCCCTTTGCTCGTTTTTGTCGGGTGCAGCAAAGCCCCGAGTCCCGATCGCGCTGCCAAGGCGGTGGCTAAGGCCCGTCCTAAGGTCGAACAACTTGCGAAGAAAGCCGACCTGAATGATCTGCCTGACCGGATTTATTTCCGGGCGTTCAAGGAAGAAGAGACGCTTGAGATTTGGGGCGCGATGGCCGATGGTGAGGCGATGCGGCTGATCGCGGAGTATCCCATCGCGCGTATGTCGGGGCGGCTCGGGCCGAAACGCAAGGAGGGCGACTATCAGGTCCCTGAGGGGCTCTATTTCATTGATCGTTTTAATCCGGAAAGTCAGTTCCATCTTTCATTGGGGTTGAACTATCCGAATGCTTCCGATAAGATCCGGTCAGACAAAGAGCGTCCAGGTGGCGACATTTTTATCCATGGCAACAAGGTCAGCGTTGGTTGCATGGCGATGACCGATCCGGTGATCGAGGAGATTTGGACGATCGCTATTTATGCGCGAGACGCTGGTCAGAGGAATATTCCCGTCCACGTCTTCCCTGCGCGGATGGACGATAAGACGATGGTGAGGTTGCTGGGCGAGTATGACGATCCAGAGCTGAAGGAGATTTGGCTGGAACTCGAACTCTTCTATGACGCATTTGAGCGAAGTCACCTTGTGCCTAGTTTCACGGTCGATTCTAGCGGTACTTACAGGTCCGTCGAATAGAACTCGCCTAAGTCCTTTCTCGCTCTCGCGTCGTGAGCCTTTCTATCCGTTTTTCGTAGTTCTGTCCGACGATGATCCTGTCGACGAAGATGCCTGGGGTGTGGATGGCGTCGGCTTCAAGTTCCCCCACCTCGACGAGTTCTTCGACTTCGGCGACTGTGACCTTTCCTGCGCTCGCCATCATGGGGTTGAAGTTGCGGGCCGTTTTTCGGTAGACGAGGTTCCCCCACCTGTCGCCCTTCCACGCTTTTACGATGGAGAGGTCTGACACGAGGCCAGTTTCCAGGACGTACATTCCGCCGTCGATCTCGCGCGTTTCCTTCCCTTCCGCGACCAACGTACCGTAGCCGGTCTTGACGAAGAACGCCGGGATGCCCGCCCCCCCCGCGCGGCACCTTTCGGCCAGCGTGCCCTGGGGGTTGAACTCGAGTTCGAGTTCGCCACTGAGATACTGCCGCTCGAACTCGTCGTTCTCTCCCACATAACTGCTGACCATTTTTTTGATCTGCTTTGTCTGGAGGAGCAGGCCCATTCCAAAATCGTCGACGCCGCAGTTGTTACTAATGACGGTGAGGTCCTTGACTCCCGAGTCGCGCAGGGCGACGATCAGGTTTTCGGCGATGCCGCAGAGTCCGAACCCGCCGGACATCACCGTCATGCCGTCGAATGTGAGGCCCTCGAGAGAGGTTTTTGCGTTCGGATAGACCTTGTTCATGTCGGTCACATTGTACCGGGATGGAGCGTCGAGCATTAAGCGCAGAGAGCTTCACGAGATATCTTTGGGGGAGATGACGCTCACCGCTTGACGCTAGACGCTTTCCCCTTCCTCACTCACCACTGTCTTCAACTTTTTCGCCAGTGTTCCGTTGCTGACGACCTTGTCACATCCCGCGTCTTCTCCTCTTTTCCAAAGTTCCTTGTCCTTGTGACCGACGTGGCCGATGACGCGGATTCCTATCTCCTTTAGTTTTGGGATCGCGTCGAAAGGGTCGAACGATGTGGATCCCAAATTGACGATTGCGAGATCGACCTTGGGAAAGCCGCCTTCTCGCGCCATCACGATGACATCGTGCCCAAGCGTTTGCAGTCCGTTTTTTGTCCGTACCGACCACATCAGGTTGTCTTCGAGCAAGAGCACGCGCATTGGGGCATAGTTACCCGATCCGCGCCTGGTACGATCAGGCGGATGGCGATCAGGCCGATGGAATGGCGCAGAGGGGCGTTGCACATGCTCGACCAGCGCACATTGCCTCTTAACGAAAAGTGGCTTGTGTTGACGACGTGGGAGCAGGTGCGCGACGCGGTCCGGGACATGGCTGTTCGCGGTGCGCCCGCAATCGGTGTTGCTGCGGCGTATGGCATGGCTTTGGCGGCGAAGGGGGGGGCGAACATGACGCTGGCTCGCGCAGGACTGACGGCTTCGAGGCCCACTGCAGTTAATTTGTTTTGGGCATTGGATCGCATAGGGGGGTTGCAAGACCAGTCGTTTGATCGCGTGTTGGCGGAGGCGGTTGCGATTGAGGCAGAGGATTTGGCGATGAATCTTGCTATCGGTTCGCACGGTGCGTCGTTGGTGGGGGATTCTTCGACAGTCTTGACCATTTGCAATACTGGTTCATTGGCGACGGCGGGGCACGGGACCGCTTTGGGCGTCATTCGTACCGCGTTTGGTCAGGGAAAAGTTTCGATGGTGTACTCATGTGAGACGCGGCCCCGACAGCAGGGACTGCGATTGACGGCGTGGGAGTTAATGCAAGATGGGATTCCATTTTTTTCCATCGCCGACGGTGCGGCTGCAACTTTAATGTCTTCTGGTCGTATTAGTCTTGTTCTTGCTGGTGCGGACCGGATCGCGCACAACGGAGACACGGCGAACAAGATTGGGACCTATATGCTCGCCGTTTGCGCGTCTTTTCATGGTGTTCCGTTCTATATTGCTGCCCCCACCTCGACGCTCGATCCGTCGCTTGCTACTGGTGCTCAGATACCGATAGAAGAGCGGAGCGCTTTGGAACTGACGCACATTGAAGGGGTTCAAATCGCGCCGAGCGGTTGCCGGGTCTTCAATCCCGCGTTCGATGTGACTCCCGGTTCTTTGATCACGGCGATCGTCAGCGAGAAGGGCGTACACAGGCCGCCGTACAGGTTTTAATGGATTTTTTGGAAGTTATCGCCAGGAAGCGCGACGGGGGGGGTAACTCCTTTATTGATTTCGATTTTTTGGCGAGGGGTGCAGCGGACGGAACGATTCCAGACTACCAACTCTCGGCATGGTTGATGGCGGCCTATCTCACCCCGCTTTCGCCTCAGGAGACCGCCGCTCTCACCCTTGCGATGGCGAATAGCGGCGAGAGAATCGACCTGACCGGACTTCCAAAGCCGTGGGTAGACAAGCACTCGACGGGGGGGGTAGGGGACAAGACGACGATCGTGCTGCTTCCCTTGCTCGCCGCGTGCGGACTCACGGTCGTCAAAATGTCGGGTCGCGGGCTGGGGATTACTGGAGGGACCGTTGACAAGTTGGCGTCAGTCCCTGGGTTCCGGATGGACCTCTCACCGGAAGAGATGAAGTCGCAGGCGCCACGGGTCGGCGTTGCGATCACGGGACAGACGCGGCGGCTGGCGCCTGCCGACAAAGTTCTTTATGCCCTGCGCGATGCGACGGGGACCGTTGAGAGCGTTCCGCTCATCGTGTCATCGATCTTGAGCAAGAAGATTGCGGGAGGAGCGGAGATTGTGGTGCTCGATGTGAAGTGCGGCTCGGGCGCGTTCATGAAATCTCTCGACGAGGCTCGAGAGTTGGCGCGATGGCTCTGCGACATCGGAAAGATGTGCGGGCTTGACGTGCGCGCATCGATCACCGACATGGACCAGCCCCTCGGTCACGCGGTGGGCAACGCGCTCGAGATCAAAGAGGCGATCAGAGTGCTCAATGGCGAACAAGGGCGGCTGAGGGACCTGTGCCTGCACTTTGCGGGGGTCGCCTTGCGCGGGTCAGTTGTAGACGCTGAACGCGCGCTGGACTCGGGCGCGGCCGTCGAAAAAGCGCGGGAGTGGTTTGCGGCCCAGGGGGGGGAATTAGCAGTCTTTGAGTCGGAGAACTGGTGCCTGGCTCCAGTTGTCACACCGGTCTTTGCCGAGGAATCCGGATGGGTAGAACGCATCGATGCCCAGACCGTCGGTACTCTTGTCGTGAATCTGGGTGGGGGACGCAAAAAGAAGGAAGACACCGTCGATCCCTCCGTCGGCGTAATGCTCCATGTAGAGGTGGGGGATCGAATTGAGAAGGGGCAGTTGCTGTATGAGATTCATTCAGTCAAGGAACTCGAAGTAAACCTTGGATTCGTCACCATGTCACTCCACGAAACTAGCAAACCAAGCGTCATTCTTCAAGTATAACGCCTGTTTTTGTCCAAAGAAAAGCGGCGCGGGGGAAAACCCGCGCCGAAAACTGCAACCTATGAGCGGTTCAAACTTGTTTCTTTCTTCGCCTTCGCGCGACCAAGTAGGCGACGCCGGTACCGAGAGCGAGCATGGAGGCCGGCTCGGGGACGGGAGCATTGCCGCTATTGACCAGCACGCCTGCCGTGAAGGGGAGAAGCAGAGCCGGAAGAATGATCTGCGCGCCGCCCTCTTCAGGAAACGCGGGGGGAACGTCTTCGATCGTGATCGCGCTCATTTCCGGGATCGCGGGCACGACGGTCGTTCCTGTGAGTTCGTTCGATCCGATGCTCGGCGGCTGTTCGGCGACGAGTTCGCGGACGTCGGTCATGGTTTTCATGGCCGTGGTCTCGGGATCTTCCGAACTTGCCATGTCGGTCCCGCGCACCATCGGATTGCCGCAGGAGAGTTTCAAAATGTAGTTGCCGGACTCGTCGACCCAGACGGAGGTTCCTTTCTT
>CAYYZP010000349.1:0-3154 GCA_964476165.1 uncultured Fimbriimonadaceae bacterium | reverse complement strand
TGGCTCGTGTTCTCTTTAGCGCGTCATCGGGGGGGGGTAAACGTGCATTCGTTGCTGTTGGCGGGCGTCGTGGTGGGGGCGCTGCTCTCTGCTTTGACGACGTCGGTGCTGCTCCTTGGTGGGCAAGACACGAACCGTGTGCTGAAATGGCTGTTAGGCGATTTAGGGACAGTGTTCAATGAGAGGCTGTTCGCAATGGCGGTGGTCTTGATTGGCGGTTGTGTTGCGCTTCAGTCGCAGACGCGGTCGTTGAACGCCTTTTCGGTGGATGAGTTTTCGTCGGGGCGTTTGGGCGTCGACCATGGTCTATTGCGCCGTATTGTCTTGGTCTCAGGCACGGCGATGGTGAGCGTGTGTGTGGGGACGGTGGGGGTCATCGGGTTCTTAGGGCTTATCGCGCCTCACATCGCGAGGCGGGTCGTCGGGCTCGATCTCAGGTATTCAATGCTCGCCTCGGGTCTGACGGGAAGCATCACGCTATTGTTGGCCGATCTTCTCGCCATGAACGCGAGCCGATCGGTGCAACTTCCGGTGGGGGCAGTAACTGCGATTTTAGGCGCGCCTGTGCTGCTCTTTCTCCTTAAGCGCAAGGGCTAACGCGGCGCATACGGGCAACACAGTGGATCGCCGATGACGACGTCCTTCCACTTGAGGACCATGGAGGCCGCATAGAAACTTTCTGCGAGGTTTCTGCCTTTCGTATAGCGGTCGAAGAGGATGTCGGGCTTTGCGAGGGCGAACGTGAACGGTTCGCTCACATATCCCTTGACTCCAGTCACTCCCGATCGGATTAAATCTGCGATAAGGCTTTGTCCGCCCTCTGTCGGCAAAAACGTCCTGCCGCTCGTGCTGACAAACGTTTCGCATATCGCTCCTGGCCTGAATTTGATTTTTTTGTACCGTGACTCTTCGAACGCGCCGTCGTTGCTCCCCCAACTCACGTAGCCCATGAGCGGCTCGGTGGGGGTGACGAACTCGCCCGATTTGTCGAGGTCCGAATTCATGCCCCTGGCCTTGAGCATTTCGTTTGCGACCGAAAGTTTCGACTGGATCTCCTGATATCCGCCTGACCGGCGGTTGTCCGCCTCGTCAAAGAAGAAGAGCCCAGTTTCGTTGCTCGCGGCAAGAGATCGATCGACGAGGCCCTTGGCGTCCTCGACCGTATAGCCATCGAGCCGCGTGACGAGATAGATGCCGAACTTCTTGCTGGAGAACGGCTCGTCCTTTTCAAAATACGGGCTTCTTGCGTTATGGATGTTCTCGTCTTTGAGGTCCGCGATCTTTGGGGTGTCATAGTCCATGGCCGCTAAGAGCGCGTCGACCGAGTACCCCCCCTCCGTCACGCGGATCGGTATCCCTTTGGTGAGTACGATGAAATCAACGCGCTTGCGCGACGACTTGATCGCTTTGCGGATCGGCGCTTCGATCGATGACTTGTATTTGGCCTCTGGTATCTCTTCTTTCGCGTCGGTCGATATGAAGACGATCTGGTTTTTCGGAATCTGCCGCTTGGTGCAATAGTAAGCGCCGATCTGCGTGCTGGCGCTGCTCATCTGGTTGATCACCAGGAGGACGCGATCGGTCTGCGGGCTCGGGAAGGCACAAAGGGTAAGGATCAGGGCGACCATATTTATTTGACTGACCACTTGCTGCGGCGGCGCTTGTTGACTTTGACCATTGCGCGGGCGATCTCGCGGTACATCTTGGCCCTTGCGGTCGCTCCCTTGACGAGTCCGAGTTTTTGTTCTTTGTGGGTGTTGCTGACTCCGCGCAGGACGACCTTTTTGACCGTCGCCTTGAGCCGCTTGGCGTAAGTCGTGATGGTGATCTCCGCGCCCATCCTGATCTCGGGCAGGAAGGGGACGGCCTCGAACACTTTTCGGTACATCGCTCGCTGGCCGCTGAGGAACGGGGTGATGACCTGGCCCGTGTCGCTCCAGAACTTCCCCCCCCTAAAGACGCCGATGCACATGTCGCACTGGCCCGAAAGCAGCGGGCGGACGACCTGGTCGACGTGACTCGGTCGCAGACCGACGAGGTCTGCGTCGAAGAACGCGATCACTTGGGCGTCCGTGTGCGCGACCCCTGCGCACATCGCCCCCCCCTTGCCGACATTGAACGGAAGATCGACGACCCGCACTCCCTCAAAAGTGCTTGCGACCTTGACAGTGTCATCCGTCGAGCCGTCACTGACGACGATCACCTCATTGACAAGAGAAGCCTGCAGGATGGCCTCGAGAGCGGAGGAGATGCGGTGCGCCTCGTTGAACGCAGGGACGATGACGGCGGTCTTGAGCGGCCCTTTTGACGGAAAAAAGTGCGCCTTCGCCTTATCGGAGGAGTCCGCGTCCTTCCAGTCGGAGTCTGACTTTCGCTTCGATGTGCGCTGCCGCATTGTTCAACCGTCTCCCGACCATGCCTCTCGCAGTAGCCAGTGAGAGGATATACCGTAGATTGCTTCTGGAATGCTGAGGGTTCCATCGCCGCTTGTAGGGCTCGTCCCCGCGCATCAGGTCAAACGACCGGCATCCCTCGCTAATTGAACTTCTTATCGAATCGGCGACCAAAAGGGTTCCAGGCGAGAGGGCTTTGTGTTCAGGATCGAACCCGCACTGATAGAAAAACCGCGTGCCGTAGACCTGCATTCCATAGAAGACGCCGATCGCCCGACCGTCTGATTCAAGCACCGAGAGGCGAAGCGAGCCGTCTTGCTCCATCCTTTGGGCCGCTTCGAGATGAAAGCGCTTGAGCGATTTCATGGCAAACGCCCCTGGCAGGCCCCGATTGCGCCACCTTTTTGCGTGCAGGTCAAAGAACGCGTCCATGGCATGGTCCAGTCCGACCACGCTCGAATCGACAATTGTCGCTGCGCCTTCTGTGAACGGTTTTTTGTCCAGCCTGCGGCAATCGACGCGCAGGCTCTTGCTGATCGTCGCAAGATATTGTTCGAACGACGACGGGAGGTCGATGGAGAGGCAAACTGCCTGTTGGAGACGGTCGCACTCGTCGGGACCGGGTCCACAGTCCTCGCGCCATTGATGGACGTCGACGAGATCGACGCCTCCGATCAGGTGGACGCACTCCCAAAACGATTCGCGCACACGCGAAGCGTAACCTTTTCGCGCGAGCGGGTGCAAGTAATCGCTCTGTCCGG
>CAYYZP010000348.1:0-3265 GCA_964476165.1 uncultured Fimbriimonadaceae bacterium | reverse complement strand
TGTGGCCCTACCGCGACTGGGTCGTGCGCGCCTACAACGTGGACCTGACTTACGACAAGTTCGTCACGTGGCAACTTGCGGGCGACCTGCTGCCGAGTCCGACCACCGACCAACTCATCGCCACCGGGTTCGTGCGCATGAACCCCACCACGGCGGAGGGGGGATCGATCGAAGAAGAAGTACTGGTCAAAAACACTTTCGACCGAGTCGATACGGCGATGACGGTGCTGCAAGGCCTCACAGTCGGTTGCGCCAAGTGCCATGACCACAAATACGACCCGATCAAACAAGCGGAGTATTACGGCCTTTTCGCATACTTTAACAACACCGAAGACGAACCGCTCGACGGCAATGCGCTCCTGCCCCCACCCGTCGTCATGGCGCCGTCAGTCGAGCAAGAACTTAACTTAAAGAAGTGGACGGTTGAACTCTTGGAGACCGAATTGAGCGTCAATCTAAACCAAGCCGCAAAATGGGTGGGGGAGAACCGCGTCCCGCAGCCGATAATCGGCAAATGGCAGATCTCGCCAACTTACAAAGAAAAGACTTTCGACGAGGCGTACGACAAAGAAACGACGGTCAAAGACGATGAATGGAAACCGATCGACATCGAAAAAGGCAAAGGAAAGGCAGCCATCGTCAAGGCAGAAAACGCCTCGGTCTATCTCCGCGCCACCATAACCCTGGAAAGCGAGAGAGAGATCGACCTGCGACTAGGTAGCGATGACGCGATCAAAGTTTGGCTCAACGGCGAACAGATCCACGCCAACAAAGCCCTTCGTGCCCTCACTCCAGACGCAGACAAAATCAAAGCAAAACTTAAGACTGGAAAAAACCTTATCCAGATCAAAATCGTCAACGGTGGGGGCGAAGACGGCTTCTACTTTGCCTTCGGCGACCCGAAATCGGAGCGGATCGAAAGAGCCTACGAGTCAACTCGCCGCCCGGCCATGAACGCCAAGGAGACAAACGAACTTAGACGCGTGTTTCTCCTCTTTGGCCCAGAAAACGAAACTTCACAGTGGTACATCAAGAAATCGAAGGCGCTTGAAGAACTCCAAATGCAGGTCCCGCGCACTCTCATTGCCAAAGAGCGCACAAAAATGACGCGCAAGTCGTATTTACTCAAGCGCGGCGAATACGACCAGCGCGGCGACGCGGTCGAACGCAGTCTACCGAAAGCATTGGGCACTCTTCCAACAGGAGCACCAAACGACAGGCTTGGCCTCGCTCAGTGGATGGTATCGGGCGACAATCCGCTTCTCGCGCGCGTGTACGTCAATCGCGTTTGGCAACAGTGCTTCGGAAAAGGTCTCGTGCGTTCTGCGGAGAACTTTGGCAGTCAAGGCGAATGGCCGACGAACAAAGAACTTCTCGACCATCTTGCGATCCGGTTTCGACAAGACGGCATGAGCACGAAAACACTTTTGAGAAACATCGTGACCAGCGCAACTTTCCGACAGTCATCGACCGCCGACACAGCAAAGCGCAACAAGGACCCCGAAAACATCTTGCTCTCGCGTGGCCCGCGGTTCCGCCTTGACGCCGAAGTCGTGCGCGACCAGGCCCTTGCCGCAAGCGGCCTTTTGAGCCTAACAATGGGCGGTTCCGGCACCAAGACCTATCAGCCGGAAGGGCTCTGGGAAGCGGTCGCCTACACCTCCAGCAACACCGCCAAGTACGTCCAAGACCACGGCGAGGCGCTCTACCGCCGCAGCCTCTACCTCTTCTGGAAGCGCACGAGTCCCCCACCCGTTATGTCGGTTTTCGACGCCCCCACCCGCGAGGCGTGCATCCTCAATCGCTCGCGCACCAACACGCCGATGCAGGCGCTCGTTAACATGAACGGCATCCAGTTCGTAGAGGCCGCGCGTGCGATGGCGGAAAGATCAATGCAAGCCAGGTTTGGCGACCGCGCGATCCTGGACTACGCCTTCGAAGTCGCCACAGCACGAAAACCAAGCGACAAAGAAGCGTCGATCATGCTCGAACTCCTGATTCGCAACCAAATAGATTTCAAACAAAATCCAAAGAAAGCGATCGACCTCCTTTCCATTGGCGAATCAAAGCGCAACGAAGCGCTCGATCCCGCAGAGCACGCGGCGTGGACCGTCGTGTGCAACATGATTCTCAACCTTGACGAAACGATGACCGTCCACTAAACGAACATGGATCCCTTTCGCGAACACAATTTGACGATGACGAGGAGGCAACTCTTCGGCAAGACCGCGTTTGGCGTTGGAACCCTAGCGCTTTCGTCATTATTGAAAGCCGATTTGCTACCAACGCAAGAGCAACAGAAGTTCGGCGGCCTCGCAGGGCTTCCACACTTCGCTCCAAAGGCAAAACGAGTCATCTATTTGAGCATGAATGGTGGCCCGAGCCAGATCGACATGTGGGACTACAAGCCGAAGATGAACGACGTCTACGATGCCGATCTCCCGGACCACATCCGCAAGGGCCAACGCATCACCACCATGACGAGCGGACAAGAGCGCTTCCCAGTCGCGCCGTCGAAGTATAAATTTGACAACTATGAGAATAACGAAGACGGGATATGGGTAAGCGAACTTCTTCCGTACACGTCAAAAGTCGTCAAAGACTTGTGCATCGTCAAGTCAATGTTTACAGAAGCGATCAATCACGATCCCGCCGTCACGTTTATCCAAACTGGCAGCCAACTTCCTGGTCGACCGAGCGTCGGCGCTTGGTTCAGTTATGGGCTTGGCAGCATGAACCAAGATTTGCCGGCGTATGTCGTATTGCATTCGTCGTGGACAAGCAAGCGCGACGCACAAGCATTGTTCTCGCGCCTTTGGGGTTCGGGATTTATTCCGAGCGAGCACCAGGGCGTCGAATTGCGCACGGTGGGGGATCCGGTTTTGTACCTCAACGATCCGAATGGCATCGACCGAGCGACAAAGCGAGCGATGCTCGATGGGCTCGGGCAACTCAATGAGATGCAGATGGAGCACTTCGGCGATCCTGAGATCGCCGCGCGCATCAAGCAGTACGAAATGGCGTATCGCTTGCAGACCAGCGTACCCGAACTCACCGATCTATCCTCCGAGCCGAACGCGACATACGAACTTTATGGCCAAGACGCGCGCAAGGCGGGCACTTTTGCGGCCAACTGCGTACTTGCGCGTCGTTTGTGCGAAAGGGACGTGCGGTTCGTGCAAATTTTCCACCGCGGATGGGACCAACACGGCGATGTTGCGGGCGATCTGCCGCTCCAGTGCAAGGACATCGACCAGGCTTGCGC
>CAYYZP010000347.1:0-4167 GCA_964476165.1 uncultured Fimbriimonadaceae bacterium | reverse complement strand
GTTGGATGCACCAGAGACCGCTGCCGAGCACGTCAGATATGCTTGGCCCGATCCGCCATTGATGACGCTCGCCGTTACGCCTGCCCCCACCGAGTTGACCTTTGACGCGAGAGTAACCAACGTGTCTGTCGCTTCGACGCTGACGATGCGTCCGTTGACGGAAAACTTTCCGGTATATCCAAGTTCGGTCGTCGTGCTGGTTTGTGCCGAAGATGAAACCTTGTGCGTCTGCGCGAGTTTTGAGACCGACAATTGATAAGTGCTCGCGGTGGCCGATGACGATGCGGTGATGGATGCGACGGCCGTATCGGATGAGACCGCCTTGATCGGATTGAACGTCGCTGTGGTATTAAGCGCGCTCACCGAAGAGTTGAAAGCGACAAGGGCTGATTTAAGTTGGGCGTAGAGGCTCTGGCGATTCGCCAGTTGGACCTGTTGCGCCTGCATCCGCTGGAGCGGCATGGCCTCGATCTGCATCAGTTGGTTGACGATGCTTTGAGAGTCGATGCCGCTGGAGAGGCCGGTGAATGAAATGCCCGCTAGGTTGCCGCCAATGCTCATATCCGGTGTCTCCTTATTGAATGATCGGAAGAAACCGGGCGAAATGGATAGGAATTGAGCCTGTTTCTAGGCTAGGACGCCCAACATCTGGGCAGCCGATTCAATTCGCTCCGTGACCTCGGCCTTCAGTTCTTCTAACTCGGCGTCCGAGAGCCTGACCGCCTTCATAACGTCTTTCGAGGCAGGCGCCTGGTATCCGGTGACGCTCGATCCGAGGAGGTCGTACACGATGCGGTCTGCGCAATGGATGACCTCCGCGCCGGGCTGGTTCTTGCAGTTTGCCGGATCTTCGTGGCCGCCGATGAGTGTTGCGAGTTCGATCGGGAGTTCCCATCGGTCTGCGAGCATTCCGCCGATGCGCGCATGGTCGGCGTGAAGGACAAGGCGCTCGACTTCGACGAGTTCAATCGATTCGCTCGCTGATTTTTGGATGATCGTCGTGTAGACCGAGGTGAAATTCGACAAGAAGAACAGTGCGCCGATCTCGTGCAAAAGGCCAGCGACGAACATCACTTCTTGGTCCTTGTTCGGCAGGCGTTTGTTCCTTGCAAGGATGCTCGCGCACACAGCGGTCCCAAAACTGCGCTCCCACAAGGCGCGCACGATGTGGTCCGTGCCGTAACGCGACTTGCTTAGGGCGTTGAGGACCCCGATGCTCAGAACGATGTTGCGCACTTGGTGCAGTCCCAAAATCGTGACAGCCTGATTGATCGAACTGATTTCTCGAGGAAGACCGAAGTACGCCGAATTGACGACCCGGAGGAGTTTAGAGGCGATCGCAGGCTCCGCAGAGACCACTTTTTCGACCTCGCGCGTGTCGGCAGGATCGTTCTCGGTCGCTTTGACGATCTTAAAGATCGCGGTGGGCAACGGCGGAAGGTCGCCGATCGCCTTTTCGACGTAGACCTGCATCAGCCTGCTTGAGTCTTCGACGGCCACTTTCTTCTGTGCCTCCTTTCTGCTTATGTGGCAGCCATGACGCCGTTGATCCTTATCGTATCGGATTGTCTGCTGCCGCGCGCTTTGTCTGATTCTTGCATGCGGGATTCTTCAGACTTGGCTGCCATGAACTGTATTTTCGGCTAGACGAGACCGCAACTTTACTGTGCCCCAGACTGAAATTGCTACCCAGCGAGACCAGTAAACGTGCCAGACCGTCTGGCGGCTCCCTCCTTCTGACGAGCCTGGTGAGATATAATGGCCTGAAGCGGAGGGGGGACGCCAGATGGCACACATCGTGCCGCCCAAATCGATAAAAGGGCGATGGCTGGCGGATTCGGGCGATTGTTTTGACTGAGATTGGACGACAGATGAAAACTCGTTTTCTTTATTTATTGTGTTCGGGTGCTCTCGTCGCCACTTGCTACGGACAGGGGTGGAGCGAATCCTATGGACGAGCACTGGCCCATTTTGACTCCAAAGACTGGACCAGCGCTCGCGACGCATTTAAGGAGTCGATCGCGCTCCGGCCCGAAGACCAGTCGTCGGCGACCTCGCTCCCCGGAACGAACAAGAGGTGGAGGTCCGGTGCTCCTTATTCCCCAAACTTTGGTGCTGCGCTCTGCCTTTATCGAACCGCGCTTGTCCAGTCTGGCCCAGAACGGAGCACTTCACTCAAGTTGGCCGCATCGGAGTTTGAGACGCTTTTGGCTAAAGGGCAGTTGAGCCTTGAGACGTACTATTTTCTGAGCAAGATATACTCCGCTGCGAGCGATTCCGTTTCTTCTGACGGCCTTAGTCTACGATTGCGCGAAGACCTTTCGAGACTGAACTGGAAGGTCGATGCCCTGCTCGTTTCTCCCGAGGAGAAGGCGGGCATGGCTTCGCTCGTCGAGAAACCGAATTCAGTATCGCCAGACAAAAAGAACCCGATTCCCGGCCCAACGACCACGATCGTTAAGGCGACGGACAAGAGCGTCACCAATCCCATCACGAACATAGGTGCGCCGCCGAGCGATCAAGACATGCCGATGGCGGGCCGCATTCCATCGCTCCCGAACAAGTTTGCACTGGTCATCGGCAACAGCGAAAGCGCGATGGCCGACGCGCGACTTCCTTTCGCCGCGACCGACGCGATGATGGTCCGAGACGCGCTGGTTATGAACGCGGGCTTCGACGTCGCAAACATCGACGTGGTGACCAACGCGAGCGCAGACCAGTTGCGGGCGAGCGCAGCAGCGCTTGCGGAAAGGGTTCCACAAGACGCGACCATCATGATCTATTTCACGGGGTATGGCGCAAACGTCGCGGGCAAAGACTATTACGCGGGAGTCGATGCGAACAGTCCGAAGGACGCATTGCACATGGTCGCCGTGAGCGACGTGTACAAGGCTTTCCTCGGTAAGGGCGCGTACATTTTTGCCTTCAACCAGGCGAACCGACCGATCAACTCGGGCCTTTACTTTGGCAAGGAGACTCCGCTTTTTGGTCGCATCTCGCAAAGCCACGCCACCATTCCGGGATCAAACGTCAACGCGCTTGTCACTGGCGGCCAGGAGGTCGGCGCCTATACCGCGGCGTTCACCGACATCCTTTCCGACTTCCGTTCCAACCAGATTCCGATCATGGAGTTTTCGTGGCAGGTATTCTATAAGATGCGTAGGGGAGGCGGGCCACAGACCCCGACTCTGCCAGTATTGACAGTGATATCGGCCGACGCCAGGTTCTGAAACAGGTCGCCGCAAAGCAGCGAAAGGAGAACGATGGAAGGGCCGACTCGACAGCGTGTGGCTGTACCCGACCTTGATCCGAGGACGGTCAAGGTCTTCAAAAAGGTCGCGGACGACTTTGGGCAGAGCTATGCGACCGAATTTCTTTACCCCCACCTGCGCAAGATTTTCGCAGTCGAGATGGACGACATAGATGGTATTAGGGACGCTTACCTCACGGCCAAAGGCAGCCTGCTCGCGTTTTATTGCCACTATGCGTTTGCAAGGAGAGGAAAGGACCGCGACGAACTTTCTAAGTTTGCGAAGGACGCAATTGAGCGCGTCCAAGGAGACGGTGAGTTTGACGCGCTGCTCAAACTGCACGACGGGGCGCCCTTATGGGACGCGTATGCCGCAATCTGCCAGGAGAAACGACGGAAAAACCACGAGGCTCAGAACAGGGGGCTCATCCAGGGAATGCTCGAACTCTCGCAAGAAATCTACGACGCGGACCAAACCGGATCGATCGCGCGCTGGCTTTTGGAAGGAATTTCTGAGGCCAAGCGGCTCGAGTCGCAGTTCGAGCGGATGGTTGACATCCGCGGAGTCGGCCCGAAGAGCACGTCTACATTTATGCGTGACATCGTCTACATTTTCGACTACGAGTCAAAAATCGAGCCCGCTGACCGCATCTACATCCACCCGATCGACCGGTGGCTGCGCATGATGGCCAAATATGTGGTCCCCGAAGAGGGCATGGACGACGCCGCGGACTGGATCGTGGCTGGCAAGATCAGCAAGTATTCCCGTCGCGCAGGGGTCTCAGGGATCGCGTTCAACATGGGCTGCACTTATTTTGGGCAGAAGTTCGTGCGAGAGCCGGAGAACTTCGAACCGTGCCTTAAACGGCTACTTACGAGCGAAGACCTTTAGTCTTGTAAGCGGTCCCACGCGACTT
>CAYYZP010000346.1:0-4818 GCA_964476165.1 uncultured Fimbriimonadaceae bacterium | reverse complement strand
GCACGACCACCGTGACCGGCGACGATCAAGGGCACACGGTCATCACGGTGACCGAGAGCGTCGCTTCTGGAAAAGCCCCCACCAAAGAGTGGCCCGTTTCGACGAAGCAAAAGTACGCGATGCCGAACGTTCCTGCTTTTTTGTCTGCGATGTTTAAGTCGGCGCCCTATTCATGGTCTGGATATCTCACTCAGAAAACGAACAAGAGCCAGTTCTTGGCGGTGTTCCGCGACGCGCGCGAGTTTTCCGCCATTGTTCAGTCGTTGGATGGGGCACTGATAGCGTCTGGAGGATGGTCGAAATCGGACACCCCCCCCACCGCCCGGTATACGCCATCAACCAGTGATGATGGCATTGATTTCATCGAGGCCGCCGCGCGCGGGGCGCTCGTGCGAGACTCTTGTTCAGTCGCGGTCTACTGGGTAGCCGACCCCGCCAAGATCGGCTGGGCAATGCCAGGTTACGAGTATCTTTTTAGGAAGATCGAGTAGCGAAGCGTCACCAGGTAGTCGTCAAGTTGTCGCCTGGATGTCGCTCATCTGACGACCACTTGACGACGCCCCCCCCCTACCTCTTCAGACTGTCAGCCACAAACCACCCAACCGCTGATGAGAGATAGACCAAGTTCCCCCCCCACAATAAAGTCTGAAACCCCGCTTCCGAATTAAGATTGTACGCGGCGAGACTAAAGACCATCACAGTCACGAACACTCCGAACATGAGACGCGACATGGAGGCGTTGAACGCGTTCTGCGTCGCCCCCACCAAGATATAAAACCCCAGCGCGAGCCAAAAGTTCAAGATCGCTACCGCACCGAGCGCCGTCGCGGGCGGCACGCGCATTACAGCCGAGCCGCGGTTCGCGTCGTAGACGTCCAGCACGCCGCCCACCGCCAGAGAAACGCCGACGCTCAGCCCCGCGATGAGCAGCATGAAGATCAGCGACAATGGCCACGCTGAAATCGGCGCCACGCTCGGCAGTGCGGCGGGCTCGGCCGCAAGGACCACGTAAATCGCCGAAGTAGCGACCATGAAAACGCCCGTCCCAAGCGCGAACGGAGCGTTTTTTTGAAGTTTTTCGACGGAAGCGCCTTTGCGCCTTGCAAGCGCCTCTTGCGCGGAAACGCTCTTCTCAATGTAAACCCTGTTTTCTGGCGCGTACTGCGCGGCGTAGGCAAAATAGCGCGCGGATGCGTCGAGATCGCCACGAATTCTAGCAGCCTCCGCGAGAGTCGCGAACGCCGGCGCAGACTTCGGATCGCTACGGAGGATTTTTTGTGCGATCGCTTCGGCGTCTTTGATCCGATGTGTGTTCAACATCATGGACATGCGCAAGAGTTCTCCGGCGTTCGATGTCTCTTCTCGCATTTGGTCAACGCGCGACTTTGAATCTGCCTCCCTCTTTTTCTTGTTCTCAATAATCTTCCTTTCGTCTGCCAACGTCATGTCGTAGGCGGCTCTACTTTCAGGATCTCCCAAAACATGGTATGCCTCTTTTGCCAAGAAAAACTTTTCCTTCGACTCCTCTGAAGAAGAAACGTCGGGATGATGTTTTCGCGCGATCTTTCGAAACGCGGACTTGATCTGGTCGTCGCTCGCGCTCAGTGCAACGCCGAGGGTCTTGTAATGGTCCATCCGTTCAGACTCCCTGCTGCAGATTTGCGCCGAGCCCGCCGTAAAAAGTGTAAGCGATATAGCCGACGTAGACGCCCGTCCCAAGGAGCACGAGCACACCGAAGAAGACCGCCGCCTGCTTCGCCCTTACCGCACCGTCATCTTCGTAGAACTCGCACATTTTTTCGAGCATTTCATCGAGGTTTCCTGTCATGTCGCCCGTGCGGGCCATGTCGAGCACGATCGGCGAGACTATGCCAGTGGATTCCAGCGCGCCTGCGACCTCGTCGCCATCTCGGATGGTGTCAGCGGCAGGATAGAGGCACGAGCGCACGTATTCGTTTCCGCAGGCGTCCGCCGCTAGCCGCATCGACTTGGCCATACCTACCCCCCCCTTATACAGCGCGGCAAAAGTGCGCCCGAATTTCGCCATCGCAAACCCGTGAGAGGTCGCGCCGATGTACGGGACCTTGAGGACGCACGCGTCCCACCACAGTTGCATTCTTGGCTGTCTGCGGACAAGTCGAAAATAAATAAACAAACCAATGATGATCGGCCCAAGAATTAACCATGTCCCCGCCTCGGTGAGCGGTGACGTGAGGTGCGTCGTTTTGCCCAAAGAACTTATGATTGACCTTGCGACGAGGATCACGATAATCGAGACAACGAACGTCACTTTTGGATAAATTGTCTCGCGCCTGATGAGGAGGCGCAGATCCATGTCGCGCTGCAGGTACTCGCTGATCTGTTTGCACTGGGATTCGACGTACCCCCCCTCTTCGGCGGCGCGCAAGAGGCTGATGACCATTGGGCTGAAGACCTCTGGATAGCGCTGGAACCCCGCCGACATGGGGTGGCCCTCGGCCACGATTTGCTTGGTCTCGATGAGGATGGTTTTAAGTTTCGGGCTTTGCGTCTGGCCTGACAGGGTCTCGAGCGCTTGGCCTGGGTTGATCCCAGCCGCAAGCATCGCTGAAAGTTGTCGGAAGAAAAAGTTGAGGTATCGGAGATCGACGGTGCCGACGAGCGGGCCGAGGAGTTCGGTCTGCACTTTTGGTCTCGGTTGGAAGATCTTTGGATCGGCGATTGGGTCTGAAGTGACTTGTGCAAGACCGATCTCAGTTACTTCCAGTCCACGCTCTTTGAGTTTTTGCGAGACCTCGAATAGATTTGTCCCGATGACGTCGCCGTTTTCAACGACTCCTCGTTGGTTCGTTGCCTTGTATCGGAAGACGGGCACTATTCTTCCTCCACCGGTTCGCCCATTCCCTTTCCGACGAACGGATCAAGCCGGTCGATTGCGCTTTTTCCATATGCGCCGTAAACAATGAGAAGGGCGATCAATCCCCCACCGATGATCATGAGCGCCATCCAGCAGCCCGCCTTTGCTTTGAGCACGGTGTCTGCCATCTTTTGGTCGGAGCGGGAATAGTCCATCGCCTGCTCGAGCGAAGAGGCCATGTTGCCCGTCATCTCTCCGGTCTCCATGACGGCGGCGATCTCGCGCGGCACGAGGTCGCTTTCATAGAACATCGTGGAATACCGGGTGCTCTCGTTCATCGTTTTTCCGCTCCTTTGCAAACGTTTAGAGAACTCGATGTTCGGCACTGCGTCGGCGGCCAATCCCCAGGCTTGAAACGGCGCGAGTCCTGCATTGCCAAGTTGGTTCAGGTGCCAAGAAAACAGAGCCAGGTTCTCCGCCTTTGCACGATTGCCCACAATGGGGAACGCAAGCGCGATTCTGTGCCTCTGGGGCATGCGCTTCGGGTTCTTCAGACTGCGTTTGACGAGAAAATACACGACGAAAAACGCAAGCAGGCTGACGCCGACTATGCCGAGAAACGCATCTTTCAAACCGCTCATTAAAGTGTTGCGGGCGTCTTCAGGATTGTCTATGCCCGCAATGGCGCGATCGACACCGACGGTCATTGCGAACGCCGCCGCAAAACTGATCGCGGTCATGATGACGACGATCCCCACCCACCAGAACAGCCGTTGCAGTTTGTGGGTCTCTTTGCACTGGTCGCTAACGACGCCGCAAGCCTCTGCTAGGTAGCCGCCCTTCTCTCCGGCACGCACTGCCCCCACCACGCCGGGATGAAATAGGTCTGGGTAAGTCTCCAGTGCGTCGCTCAACGGTCGGCCTTCGGTCGTCATCGCCGCCATATCCATTAGCGGTTGCACGAATTTTTTGTTCGGGTTTCGCTGTGAGAGCGCGACGAGCGCCTCCGACGGCGCGATCCCCCCCCTAAAGAGGTTTGAAAGTTGTGCGAACAGGAAGAACAGTTCGCCGTTGGTTGATGGAGACGTGCGCTTTTTGGGGAGCGCCTGTGTGGCTGGTTGCTGAAGTGGGTTGATCTTTTGCGGGATGCGCGGCTCTGTTCTGACGGTCGCCCTGGGCTGAGCAACGCTGGGAACGGCTACGCCCTCTTGAATCTGCTTGACGCGCAAACCTTGGCCGCCAAGCGACTGCATCGCGGCGTTCGCGTTGAGTGCGTTCAGAGAGCCGCGGACTTCGCGCCCTTGTGGGTCAAGCGCTCGGTACTGGAACTCTGGCATCGGCCACCCTCCTTGCGCTTTGGCACTGGACCTCCTCGCGATGGAGCATCGATTCGACGAACCCTAGGCGCGGAAGAAACGCGTCGGGCGCGACTTCGAAAAACGGTTCAAGGACAAACCGCCTTTCGGCGAGCCGTGGGTGGGGGACGACGATCTTCACGCTTCCGTTCGATTCCAAAACGAGTTGACCAAATTGGATCAGATCAAGGTCGATCTCTCGTGGCCCGTTGGTCGTGCGACGGACGCGACCGATTTTGTTTTCAATCTCCTTCAAGCCCTTTACGAAATTAATCGGACCCACGTCGGTCAGTCCGACGACAACGCCATTAAGGAACGGCGGCTGGTCGGTCACATACATCGGATCGGTCTCATAGTTGCCGCTCACTTCTTGGACGACCATGAGCGACTCCAAAAGCGAAAATGCCCGCGCGATGTTTTGTTCGCGATCGCCTAGATTGGAGCCGAACGCGACGACAACGGGCGTCATTCGCCGAACACTCCTTCCCGCGTAGGTGACCTCTCCATCAGCAGTCCGACGGCCTCCTTCGGGACGACCCTCTGTTTAATGACGCCATCGACGACCTCGCTGATCGGCGCATCGACACTTAATTGTCTTGCGAGGCGGCAGGCGGTGTCTGCGGTCGA
>CAYYZP010000345.1:0-2001 GCA_964476165.1 uncultured Fimbriimonadaceae bacterium | reverse complement strand
GGTGGGGGACTGCCCGCTCAAACGGGGCGCATCGGTATCGACATCTTCTCTGGCGACACCAAAAAGGTCATTGCGGTCGTCGAGTCAACCGAGGACGGCGCGAACAGCATCCGCGACGACCGGATGAGGGGAGGCGGAGTGTTCTTTTCGACGGACGGCGGCGAAAACTGGGAGCGCAGGAGCGTGAGATCCCCGCGCGCGTTCTATTTTAGCAAGATCAAGTTCTGCACCAAGAACCCGAAGCGCGTTTACATGCTCGGATGGACGACCGATGTGAGCGACGATGGCGGGAAGACTTTTCGGGAGGGGTTTGCAAACCTGCTTCACGCGGACCATCATGCGATCCTCATATCCCCCACCGACCCCGATCACGTCGTGATCGGAACGGACGGCGGCGCGTCGCAGACGTTCGACGGCGGGAAGAACTGGGACTTCCTTAACACAATCCCGAGCGGGCAGTTCTACAACGTCTCGCTGGATATGTCGGATCCTTATCGCGTTTGCGGTGGGCTACAGGACAACGGGACGTGGCTCGGGCCGAGCGAAACGAGCAAGCAGGTCAAAGAAGACAAGGCCGCACGAGCGCCCATCGCCGGGATCACGAACGCCGATTGGCAAGTGGTCAACTGGGGCGACGGTTTCCACGCCGCGTTCGACCCTGACAACGCGAACATTCTTTATGGAGAGTGGCAAGGCGGAAACCTTGTTCGCATCGATCTATCGAACGCAGAAAGACGCTATATTTCGCCGGAGGCGCGCGAGGGCGAGGCTCGTTACCGTTTCAATTGGAACTCTCCGTTCTTTGTCAGCCCCCACCGCGGCGACACGATCTACATCGCGGGCAACTATGTCTTTAAGGTGACAAAGAAGGGCGAAAAGTGGAAGCGCATCAGCCCAGACCTCACCACAGCGAACCCGAAACGCATGGAGACCGTGGGCAGCAATGCCGAAACGTTTTGCACGGTCGTCAGCCTGGACGAGTCCCCTCTGAAGGCAGGACTTTTGTGGTCGGGGTCGGACGACGGGCTGATCCACGTCACTCGAAATGATGGTGGTTCGTGGCAAAACGTCACCCCCACCGCCGCCAAGGGGCGCTACGTCTCCCGCGTCCACGCTAGCGCACATATCGAAGGCAGGTGCTATGTGAGCGTCGATGGCCACAGAACGGACGACATGTCGCCGTGCCTCCTGGTCACCAACGATTATGGAAAGTCGTGGAAGGACGTATCTTCCGGTCTACCAAAGCGACGCACGGTCATGGTGGTGCGCGAAGATCTGTTTAATGAAAGCGTGCTTTATTGCGGTACTGAGAACGCCTGCTACGTCTCGATCGACCGTGGCAAGTCCTGGACCAAGATGCACGGCCAGGCGCTCCCGACCGTCCCCGTGTACGACATCAAGCAGCACCCGCGCGAAAGCGACGTCGTGCTCGGAACGCACGGACTTTCGATCTGGATACTCGACAGAGCGCGATGGATCTCGGAACTCACTCAAAAAGTCTTGGAATCGCCGCTCCATCTGTTCACGGTGGGGGACGCGCGACAGAAGTGGTTCATGGAATACAGCGCGCTCTGGTCGCACAAGACCTTCGCCGCAAAGAACCCTCCAATGGGCGCGCGCATCGATTACTGGATCAGCGAGTACACTGGCGAGCCGGTAAGCGTGACTATAGAAGACGCGAACGGAGTTGTCGTCAAAACTCTTGCGGGCAACAACGCGCCAGGCTATAACCGCGTCGTCTGGGACCTGGTCCCCGAAGAGTGGCAGCAGACAGAGGACGAAAACGAGGACAAACTGTTCGTGCCGTTCCACGCACGGCCAGGAAAGTACACGGTGAAACTCAAGATGGGCGACCACAAGGCGAAGGGCTCGTTTTCTATCTTGCCACGCAAGTAGGCGTCATGCGGCGTTGTTGAAGTCTTCTGCGTGCAGGACGCGGTTGCGGCCGCGGTTCTTTGCTTCGTACAGGGCGGCGTCCGCCTCGGCGATCAGTTCGAGCGC
>CAYYZP010000344.1:0-3476 GCA_964476165.1 uncultured Fimbriimonadaceae bacterium | reverse complement strand
AGCGCGGCCTCGTACCTGTTCTGGGCAAGATCGAGGTCTCCTCGACTTTTGGCCACGGCTCCAAGATCATTGAGGCTAGACGCTAGATCGAGCGAACCTGGGGCGAGCCGCTCTTGAATGGCGAGCGCGGCCTCGTACCTGCTCTGGGCGAGATCCAGGTCTCCTCGGCTCTTAGCGACGTTTCCAAGACTGTTGAGGATTGTTGCCACAGCGAGCGAACCGGGGGTGAGCCGCTCTTGAATTGGGAGCGCGGCCTCGTACCTGCTCTGGGCAAGTTCCAGGTCTCCTCGGCTCTTGGCGACGTTTCCGAGGCTGTTGAGGCTCCTTGCCACATCCAACGATGCGGGCGAGAGTGTTTCTCGAATCGCAAGAGCGGCTTCCCAGCGGGACTTTGCGCCATCGAAATCTTGGACTGCATAGCGCGCCCGACCTGAATTGTGGAGCGCCGTGGCACGCGCCAAAGACTCCGATTCACCAGATACTTTGAACACAGCAATACTCGATGTGTATTTCTCCTCTGCCTCTTTGGGCTTGTTGAGTGCCAACAGCGCGTCCCCCACCAGGCGGAGGGCGATGGCGTGGTCGATGGTGTTCGGCTTTTGCGCGGCGAGGAGTTCGACGACTTTTTCCGCGATCGGAAGCGCCTCGGCGTTCTTGCCTTCTTTCATCAGCGCGTCGCGCTGGGCGATGAGGCGGTCAAGTTCCGACTGCTGCTTCTGCTCCTGAACACAAGAATCCCGGACTGGCGTCGGCGAGAGGTGAGTTGCGACCAACCCGAGCAAGATTTGGCAGAGCATGTTCGATGCCTCGTTGTAAGCCTACCGGATCAGCACGATCGGTTCTGCACTTGAAATGCTCGTCTCAAGCCAATATTGCAGTTTCGACTATTTGGGAAGTTTGCCTGGAGCCACCTGGGAGACTCGAACTCCCGACCTGCTGTTTACGAAACAGCTGCTCTACCACTGAGCTAAGGTGGCTGACGCCCTGATTGTGGCTCTAAACCGCAGTCTTATTCAACACGCCTCGGGCCAATGGCAGAAAGAAGTGCTGCGTACGGAGCGGGGCGTGCTTTTTTTGGGAGGGCGGCCCTTCGATCGCACACTCGCAGGTTCAGGTCAACGATATGGGCTTGATCTTTACTTCGTCCTTGTGGGCCCTGTGCGATAATATATCTGAGTTAGGCCAACGGAAGTCTAACACGGAGGAGCCATGATTTCGACGTTGCTCTTTTTCGCGTTGAGCCATTACGAACCATTTCAGGGCGCTGGTCATGTCGCACCATTCGTCAAAGCCATGGCTTCGGCGCAAGGGTTGGACGTGACTTATTCGGTGTCTGTGGTCGGCGGGACCGAAGAAAAATATCATTTCGTTGTGGCCAGACCCGATAAGGTCGTCATCGAGAGCGGCAAACAGACTCTTATCGCCGATGGAAAACACGTCACCACGTATTACAAAGAGACGAACCTTTATTGGGTCGAGGAGCAGAGTAGCGATTTCATCGGCGTCGTATTGTCTGGAGACGACTTTCTGCTCTGGCGTCCGTTCCTTTCTCCTAATGCGTTCGACAGTCTGGCTCAAACACGCCGAGAAGGAACGAAGCTGCGCAACGGCGAGACGCTAAACGTGATCTCTGGCCTACGCGATTCATCAGGAGACCGCACGATAAAACTCTATCTCGGCCTGCAGGACCACCTGGTTAGACAGGCTGTCCTTACTGATCTGTCGAGCATCGAGCCCGTATCAAAGATTTTCTCCGTCGACTCGATATCGACCAAGCAGATCGAAGAGAGCGCGTTCGTGTTCTCTCCTCCAAATGGAAGCAGGCGGATCACAGAGATGGAGATGCGGATTGAGTTCTGCAAATCGCTCGTCATCTGGACCAAGACTGGCGGCAACCTGGGATATCCGGGTGGGGGAGTCAGATACAAACCTGTCCGAGCCGGTTCCGATGCGATCGTCGAAGAATTTGGGCAGTTCTTTGTCGATGAGTTCTCAAAGTATCCATTGGCGTTTTTGCAAGCCTGCAACATTCGACAGGTCCTGCTCGTTGAGCAACTAATGGTCGGGAACCAGAAACGAAACGGCGCGGCGGCGGCCCAGATCAACGCGCTGGCGTTCGATATCGGGCTGATCGCAAACAAGAGACACATCCAAAACTCGATCCACCACGAGTTCTTCCATTACATCGAACAGCATTTCAACGGAGTGCAATCATTCAAGGATCCCCATTGGGCGGCTCTCAATCCGAAGGGGTTCCGATATCTTAGTAGTGGCGCGGACGCGTTCGCCAAGGGCGTGACGTTTGAAATCACGCACCCAAAGCCGGGAATCATCAACGACTATTGTCTGTACGCGCTTGAAGAGGACAAGGCCGAAGTTTGGACACTGAACTTCTTCCCCGAGCAATGGGCCAAGGTGCGCCCGTTCCTCTTAAGCGACCCGATCGTCGCGGCAAAGGTCAGGTTCCTGCGCGCGTTCGCCCGGTCCAAGTGCAAGGCAATGGACGACGCCTATTGGCACGCCCTGACCGGCGACGACTTCAAATAGGGCTTGGACGGCTCGGGCGTATAATGGAGGCTAGGAAAGAGCCATGTCCCAAGACACCTTCCCGATCAAGGGCGTCGACCACGTCCGGTTTTACGTCAACAACGCCCGCCAGAACGCTTACTTTTATCAGCACGCGTTCGGTTTCGACATCGTCGGTTTTGCCGGCCTGGAAACCGGCCTTAAGCACGAGGTCGACTACGTTGTCAAACAAGGCAACGTGCGCTTCTTGTTCTCCGCACCGATCCGCCCCGGCCATCCGATGGCGTCGAAAATCTCCGAGCACGGCGACTTCGTGCAGGACATCGCGTTTGCGGTGGACGACGTCGAATGGTCTTACCGCACTGCTGTCGAGAGGGGGGCGAAATCTGCGCGCGAACCCTTTGCGCTAAGCGATGAAAAGGGCGTCGTGCGCCTCGCGTCGATCCACACTTATGGCGACGTGATACACACGTTTGTGGACCGCAACAACTATAGCGGCACTTTCCTTCCAGGTTTCAAAGATTTGCACGAGCCGGGAGATGGGATTGGTTTAGTTGAAGTCGATCACATCGTCGGAAACGTGGAACTCGGAAAAATGAACGAGTGGGTTAAGTTTTATGCAGACGTTTTAGGATTTGTGCAACTTGTGTCGTTTGACGACAAGGACATTTCGACCGAATACACAGCACTGATGTCGAAGGTGATGGCGAACGGTTCGCAGACCGTGAAGTTCCCGATCAACGAGCCCGCGGCAGGCAAAAAGAAGTCGCAGATCGACGAGTATTTGGAGTTCTTCGGCGGCGCGGGCGCGCAACACATCGCCCTTCGCACCGAGGACATCCAGCGCACGGTGACGCACCTCAAGAATCGCGGCATCCTGTTCCTGCACGTCCCCGCGACGTATTATGACGACCTCGAAAAGCGCGTCGGCAAAATCCAAGAGAACGTCC
>CAYYZP010000343.1:0-2241 GCA_964476165.1 uncultured Fimbriimonadaceae bacterium | reverse complement strand
CGGGGGGGGCGCAACTTTTGGGGTTCATGTTGGCGACGCTCTCGATCGTAGGTGCGTTTAAGACGGCGGCGACTTTGGCGATCTTCATTCCGCTCCTCGTGTTCGGCGTTCCCATTTTGGACGCGATGATCGTGGTCATTCGCCGCATCATTGGCCGGCAGCCGATCACGCAGGCGGACAAGCGTCACGTCCATCACGCGCTGATGGGCAAAGGTTTCTCGCAGCGGCAGACCGTTTGGATCCTTTACACGGTGGCCGCAGCCCTCTCGTTAATTTTGCTCGTCTTGGTGAGGGTGTATGGCTAAACCCATGTTTTTGTTCATTGTCGGGACGAGGCCGGACGCGATTAAGACTGCGCCTGTGGTTCTTGAGGCGAAGAGGTACGCCAAAGACATCGATGTGCTTCTTGTTTCGACGGGCCAGCACCACGAAATGCTCGATCAGGCGCTGGCCGCGTTTGGACTTAAGGCCGACATAGACCTCGCGCTGATGCGAGAGGGGCAGTCGCTTGCAGAACTCACGGCCCGCGCGCTGGTGGGCCTTGACGACGTGTTCCGAATGCAAAAACCGACGATGGTCTTTGCGCAAGGCGACACGACATCGACGTTCGTCGCCGGGCTCGCGTCGTTTTATTTGAAGATCAAATTCGCGCACATCGAGGCGGGACTGAGGACCGAAACGGTGTGGAACCCGTTTCCCGAAGAGTTCAACAGGCGGTCGGTCGCGGACTTTGCCGCCCTCCACTTTCCCCCCACCAAGTGGGCCGCGCAAAATCTATTACGAGAGGGCGTTGCCACAGAAAAAGTTTTCATTACCGGCAATACAGGTATCGACGCGGTGCTCTCAGTCGCCAAAAGCCATAGGAAAGAGTGGTTTCCGGACCATAAGGGCCGCGTTCTCCTGCTCACAACGCACCGCCGCGAAAACTGGGGTGAGCCGCAAAAGCAGATCGCAACGGCAATAAGGGAGACCGTTGAAAAATATCCTGATGTGCTGCTCGTAGCGCCGATGCACAAAAATCCAGCGGTCCGAGAAACATTACTCTCAGTACTCAACGGTGTCCAACGCGTTAAACTCATCGAGCCTCCCGACTATGCCGACTTTGTCAAATTGATCCAGCGCTGTTATCTCATCCTGACGGATTCAGGAGGCGTGCAAGAAGAGGCCCCATCGTTCGGCGTTCCGGTGCTTGTTTTGCGAGACACCACCGAAAGGCCGGAGGGAGTTGAGTCCGGAAACGCCCGTCTCGTAGGGACGGAGAAGAACGAGATCGTGCAACGGGCTTGTGAGTTGCTCGATGATCCAGCAGCCCATCAGCGCATGTCGCAAGCATCAAGTCCTTATGGTGACGGCCACGCCGCCAAGCGCATCATCAATGTGGCCCTGCGACACAGTGGCGTTCTGGTGGCCGAGGTGCCGATGTGGGAATAGTCCAAGCCCTCGTGCTCGGATTGGTACAAGGGCTGACGGAGTTTCTTCCGGTGAGCAGCAGCGGTCATCTTTTGTTGTTTCCGGCAGTGTTTGGATGGTCAGACCCAGGGGCGGGATTTACGGCGGTTATCCAACTGGGGACGCTGTTGGCCGTGCTCATTTTTTTTGCCAAGGACCTTAAATCGGCGTTCCTCGGATGGGTGATATCGCTTTATGACAAGCCTTCGCGCGGAACCGCAGAGTCCAGAATGGGATGGGCGATCTTTGTGGGAACGGTTCCCATAGTCGTTGTCGCATTGGTCTTTGAGGATCAGATCACAGGTGTGTTCCGCTCGTCGTTGCTCGTCGCCGTCATGTTGTTGGCGTTTTCGGTCGTGATGCTCGTCGCTGAAGTGGTGGGGAAACGGGAACGGTCTCTAGAGAAGCCTAGCGTGGCCGATGGGCTGGTCATCGGCTTGTTCCAGTCCCTCGCGCTCGTTCCAGGTGTGAGTCGGAGCGGGAGCACGATTTCTGGCGGGCTGTTTCTTGGGCTCGACCGCGAATCTGCTGCGCGTTTCTCGTTCCTTCTTTCGGTGCCGAGCGTGCTGATTTCCGGAATCTACGAACTCATCAAGGAGCGTGATCAAATGTTCGGCGAAGGATTTTTGCCGACGCTTTTAGCGACCAGCGTGGCGTTCGTGAGTGGTTACGCGGCGATCGCCTTCCTCGTCGGGTTTCTTAGGCGACACTCGACGGCCGTTTTCATCGTCTATCGCGCAGTCCTCGCCACTGTCATAATTGGCCTGGTCATGACTGGTAGGATGGCGGGCT
>CAYYZP010000342.1:0-2234 GCA_964476165.1 uncultured Fimbriimonadaceae bacterium | reverse complement strand
TGATCGCTTCGATGGTCTCGATCGCCGCTTTGCGAAACTCCTCGTCTCCGGAACCGAGTGTGAAAGTAAGGGCGTCGAAGAACACGTCGTGGTCGGGAATGCCGTACTCGCGCGTTGCTCCGATAAGTCTGTTTGCTATTGCCAGCTTTCTTTCGCATGATTTTGCCATCCCTTCTTCGTCGATCGTCAGCGCGACCACAGCCGCCCCATACTCACGAGCAAACCCAAGAACTTTCTTCAATCGCTCGCCACCGTCTTCAAAATTGATGGAGTTGATGATCGGCTTTCCGGCAAGGCACTGCAAAGAGACCTCGACGACAGGCGCTTCGGTCGAGTCGATCATCACCGGCGCAGTCACCTGCTTGTTGATCAATGGGAGGAGGGTTCGCATGTCTCGCTCCTCATTGCGCCCGACGTACGCGGTGCAAACGTCGATGACGTGCGAGCCCTCGCCCTCCAACTCGCGCGCAAGATCGACCATCGCTTCCCAGTTGTCTACTGCGAGCAGGTCTTTGAACTTCTTGCTTCCGTTCGCGTTCGTGCGCTCGCCCACGATAAGGAACGACGCGTCCTGTTGGTACGGAACAAACTGATAGAGCGACGAACATCCGACGAGACTGATCCCGCCCGCCTGCTCTTCTGTAAAAACCGAAAAGTCAAAACCAGGGAACAACCTACGAACGCGCGACCAGTAGGCAGCGTCTTTGTGCGGTCGTCCCCCCACCGCATCGGCGAGCAGTTTGATGTGCTCCGGCGTCGTTCCGCAACAACCGCCTGGCATCGCGACACCAAACTCACCGACGAACTTCTCCTGATGCCTCACAAGGTCTTCGGGCGACAGTTTGTACACGGCCTTGCCCTTTTCCATGACGGGAAGCCCCGCGTTCGGCTGCACCGTGATCGGCCTCGTCGAGTGCTGCGAGAGAAAACGCACGTGCTGGGCCATTTCAACCGGACCGGTCGCGCAGTTAAGACCGAACGCGACAACTTCCGGGAAGCACTCGACCATATTGAGCGCCGCGCCGATCTCGCTGCCCAAAAGCATGGTCCCTGTCTGCTCCATCGTGACGCTGACGACGATAGGAATCCGCTTCTCGCAGTCCGCCATCGCGCGTTTCGCCGCGATAATGCTCGTTTTCACCATCAGCAAATCTTGGAGAGTTTCCAAAAGAATAATGTCCGCCCCCCCCTCAATCAGCCCTCTCGCGGCAGTGCGGTAGGTCGCCTCGAGTTCTGCAAACGATGCCTGGCCGAGGCTTATAAGTTTTGTTCCTGGCCCTATGCCACCAGCCACAAACCTCGGCTTCAAAGTCGTTGAGTATTTGTCTGCCGCCGCACGGGCGAGCCTTGCACCTTGTAGTGCGACTTCGTATACGAGTTCTGAAATGCCGTACTCTCCTAAAACAATCGAGGTCGCGCCAAACGTGTTGGTGTCCACAAAGTCCGCCCCCACCGCGAAGTACCGCTCGTGCAACGCCTGAATCTCCTCGGGACGAGTGAACGAAAGGATCTCGTTGCAACCGTCCAGCACCACGCCATCGAGCCGCGCCGCCGCCTCGTCCACCTTCGCCCCAAACTCAAGTCCAGAACGCAGAACAAAGTCGCTCTGTGGCAGACCGAGTTTCTGAATCTCAGTTCCAGTCGCACCGTCAGAGACCAGCGTGTGCTCACCAAGCGCTTCAAGAAAACAAGATTTGAGCGGCATTACTCGTCATTATGGACCAAGAAGTCGCAAATTACAGCCGAACACGATCGGGGACGCGCCGGGGTGCTTTTGTTTGTTTTGCAAGTTAGGGAAGTCAACCCAATGCCTCTAAGTACTTCAGTCCGCTGCCCGTATTAAACAGCACTACAGACTCTTCTTCGCCAAAGAATCCAGATTGTCGTAACCGCCTGTATGCCGCCAGGGTCGCACCCCCTTCTGGACACGCGAAGACCCCAGTCTGTGCGCTCATCTCGTGAGCGCAGTCAATCATTTCCGCGTCAGAGACCGCGATCGCGGTGCCGTGCGACTCTCGAATCAGGTCGAGCATGATGAAATCCCCCACCGCCGCTGGCACGCGCAGTCCGCTAGCAACCGTTTGAGCGTTTGCGTGCAAAGTGGCAAATCGCTCTCCCGCCGAAAACGCAGTCACAATGGGACAACAGCCAGTCGCCTGAACAGTCACCATCTTGGGACGCGACGAGCCGATCCAGCCCAGCCGTTCCATCTCGTCGAACGCCTTCCACATTCC
>CAYYZP010000341.1:0-3658 GCA_964476165.1 uncultured Fimbriimonadaceae bacterium | reverse complement strand
GAGCGCGAGACCGGAACGTTCCGGGTGAAGGCGGGTCTGGCGGAGATGCTGAAGGGCGGCGTCATCATGGACGTCACCAACGTGGAGCAGGCCAAGATCGCCGAGGACGCTGGCGCGGTCGCGGTGATGGCGCTCGAGCGCGTGCCCGCCGACATCCGCCGCGACGGTGGAGTCGCGCGCATGAGCGATCCGGAAATGATCATCGGGATCAAGGCGGCCGTTTCCATTCCCGTCATGGCCAAGTGCCGCATCGGGCATTTTGTCGAAGCGGAGATATTGCAAGCCTTGGAGGTCGACTTCATCGACGAGAGCGAAGTACTCACACCAGCCGACGTTGCCAACCACGTCGACAAGCACGTTTTCACTGTGCCGTTTGTTTGTGGCGCGCGCAATTTGGGCGAGGCGCTGCGACGATGCGGCGAGGGCGCGGCGATGATCCGCACCAAAGGCGAAGCAGGCACCGGCGACGTCGTCGAGGCCGTGCGACACATGCGCGCGATCATGTCCGAAATGGCTATCGTCCACAACGCGCGGGAAGACGAACTCTACGTTTTGGCCAAAGAGCACCAGGCGCCGCTCGAGATGATCAAGATCGTTCACGAGACGGGCAAACTTCCTGTTCCTAACTTCTCAGCGGGGGGTATTGCCACTCCTGCCGACGCCGCGCTGATGATGAAACTCGGCGCAGAGACGGTCTTTGTGGGTTCTGGGATTTTCAAGTCTGGCGACCCTGCGCGGCGCGCCAAGGCGATCGTCGAGGCGGTGCTGTTCTACACCGACGCCAAGCGACTGGCGGAGATCAGCCGCAACCTTGGCGAGCCGATGGTCGGGATCAACGTCTCGTCGCTGGAAGAAAAAGAACTCCTCGCCCCCCGCGGCTGGTAGCCGATGGGAGCCTTTGCAGCGTCGTCATGCCTCCTTCGAACTACTAAGGCATGACACCGGTCGGAATCAAAGTTACTAGCACGGCAATGACGACGAATGCGCTGGTTCGGTTGTTCACTTCTTGACTTCGGAAACCGGGTTAAGCGGTGGGTAGATGACGACGATGTCGTTGCTCTTGGAGCCTTGGTGGGGCAGGCCATGTTCGTCGGTTCCATTCCCGCCGATGCTCCAGATGCGGAACCCATCGCCCTCGACCTTGTAACGCAAAGGCTTGTCGCCAAAGGGATCTACCCAAGTGTTCTCAAGCATAGGAGGATATTCCCCCACCTTGCTTTGATCGTCCAGCACGTCAAAAGCGGCGAGCAGGCACCGTCGATAGGCGCGAGTCGAATCGATGTTAGCGTGGAAACCTTCATAGACGGGCGACACGACGTCAAAGAACGCCTTGTAGATTCCAGACTCTTCCGATTTGGCCGAGATGCGCTCTTGCATTTCCTTGAACAGCTCGGGATCGTTCCACTTGTTCCCTTCAAAGACCGGGATCCAAATGTCAAGTACCGCGGCCTTGAGCGGCCGCTGAGCAAGCGAGCTTTGCAAAATCGCGTACTGTGCCTTCTGACCAAAGGACGAGGTCACTGTATCATAGCCAAACGTGGCCAGCAAACCCTTCTCTGGCAAGACAACTTCGGCCACCCAGTATTGCGAAAAGGCCTCGGGGAGAAACGCGTTCTTCAGATCGCGCGCTTCTGGAATCGATTCGACGATCTGTCTTGCCCCGGAGTGCAACTCATCGTTGGCGAAGACAGTCGGCATTGTCTCAGCGACCGCGTAAATGATCGCTGTGTCGTTCGCTGAAACAACGAGTGTCCCGATCAAGAACGGTTGAGTGCGCGTCTGGTCCGCGATCCGCCCAGCCGTCCGAAGGTCTTCGAGCGCTCCCTTCAAGTCGTCCTTTTGGATGCGAAGCCGATAGCGATTGAGAAACAATTGGACGCTGTGCTTGATGAAGCTGAACTCCGGCAGCAACATATCGAATCCCTTGCTCCAATCGTGCTCAAATTAGCAGACAGGCAGGTGCGACGCCTGTTCAAGCGTCTTCATCGCGCTATCGGTCCTCTTGAAAAACTGTTCGAGTTGTTCGAGCTCCTCAACCGAAAGAGTGCTGAACTTCTTCCTCGCCGCCAGATCCATTTGCTTATCGTTGTCTTGGCCATCGGCGCTGCTAAACAGCTCTGCAAAACGGAGGTATGTCGGTCCAGCGTTTTCGCCAGAAGGCTTTGGAAAGTAAGCACTCATGTCCGTCGCTTGCAGAGGAAACGCCACCTGTTTCGCTTTCACGATCCGAGCGTCCAATCCCGACTGCTGCCTCCAGACACGGTGTAGTAGGCGCCTGTGAGAATGACGCAGATTGCCGCGAACCAGACGAGCAACCTCAAGCCCTTTCGTTTGCTCCTTGCCATAAGTCCATCATATCAGAGAGCACGTCGAAAGTAAAATGGAGCCGCCGTTACGCTATGACGCCTTTCCAGCCTGTCTCCGACCCTTTGGCCATGCCGGTCGGGGCGCTTGCCTCGCACGACGACCCGATTCAAAAGGGGACCTCGATCCGTGCCGCCGCCGCCGCCGTCGCCTCTGCGGGCACCCATGCTCTTGCCGTCGCGGAGGGCCGCCGCCTGATCGGTCTGCTTGAGGAAAAGTCGCTGATCCAGGCTTTGGTCGAAGGCAAGGGCCACGATTGCGCTGTGGAAGAAGTGATGGACCCGCACCCGATCGTCCTCCCCCCCCACGCGACCGGCGCGGAGGCCCTGCGGGCGTTCGACGAAACAGGATGCCCGGTCATCGTCGTCGCTGACGTTTATTCGAACGTCGTCGGCGTCCTGACTCCGAGCCGTTTGCTCCACCCCACCCATGCCTCCTATCGACCGCAGAACGTCGGCGGCATGGCGACGCCTTTCGGCGTGTACTTGACCAACGGATACTCTGTGGGGGGGGCTTCGGGCCTGCCACTAGTCGCGTCGGGGATGGTGCTTTTCACGGTGTTCTTCATCGCGATCTTCGCCGTTGCGAGCGTCGCAATCTTCCTAAATTTTGACGTTCGTAGCATGCATGTCCAGGGTTGGATCAACGGACTTTCCTCGCTGCTCTTTTTGTTCGGTCTTCGCGCAATCCCGCTCGCAGGCACCCACGGAGCGGAGCACATGGTGGTCCACGCCATCGAACGGGGCGAGGACCTCAATCCCGAGATCGTCCGGCGGATGCCCCGCGTCCACCCCAGGTGTGGGACCAACATCGCGGTCGGGGCGATGATCTTTATGGGCCTGTTCTCATGGGAGTGGACTCCGTACGAAGAGGTCAGGACGCTGGTCTCGGGCCTGGTCGCCATGATCTTTTGGCAGCCGATCGGGGCGTTCGTCCAATACTGGTTTACGACCAAGAGGCCGACCGACGCCCAGTTGGAGGGGGGCATCAAGGCTGGGAAGGACCTCCTCAACGCCTCGGCCAGATCCCCGAGGATGAAGGGAAACGTGCTCCACAGGCTCGTTTCAAGCGGGCTTTTTCATGTGGTGTTCGGGGCGTCTCTGGCTCAATTGGCCGTCTACGGCGTCCTGAAAATCCTGGACCTGCCCGAGCAGTGGAAGGTACTATTCTTCTCCCTGTGAGGTAGCCGTGGAAGTCGCATACAAGGTCGTTTCTGGATTCGCGGTCGCAATAGCGATCTTGTTCATTCTGCTCGTGTTCGTCACGGGCAAGGGCGACGCGATGTCCGGCGGGA
>CAYYZP010000340.1:0-2613 GCA_964476165.1 uncultured Fimbriimonadaceae bacterium | reverse complement strand
GAAGACGCCGCACGTTGCCTCAAACGGGGGGGGTTCATGGCCGTCCTCGGTTACCACTCCGGCGAAGACCGCGCTGTCAAAACTGCATTCCGAAACCTCGCGGACAACGAAGACTTTGCACTCGTCACAAAAAAACCGCTCGTCCCGTCCGAAGACGAGCGCATGCACAACAACAGGAGCCGCAGCGCAAAACTGCGGGTCATCGAACGGACACCACGGAAGGTAAAAAAACATGGGCGCAGCACCTTGGATCAATGAAAACACGGCCACTCTCCCCAGCGCAGTCACCCGAAATGGACGGACGAGGGGGACCGTTTCAACGGCACCACGCACGACGCGCATTCTTCTCGTCTTAAAGCACATGCTGGCATTCACAGTCATGGCGTATCTGCTATATGGCGTCGTGACGATTCTCGGACGGTCACTCGAGGCGTCGGCGGTCAGCCAGCGCCAAAGGATGGAGGTCCGCACCGCAGGCGCGCGCACAGACGTCATTGAACTTGGAAGACAAGTCACCAGCCTGGTCTCGGTCGAGTCACTCGATAAGTGGGCGCAGTCGCACGGGTACTTCCGACCAGGTCTGACAAAAAACAGTCGTGCAGACGAGCAAACAAGCAAGACCATCTAAGAACGCTCGCCTTCCAGGAGCGTTCTTTGCGTCCTTCGCGACTTTGTGCGTGCTTTTTGCGCTCGCCCTCATCACTCAAGTTCGCGCGCAAGTAACAGAAAGAGGCGAAGTCCTCGAGCGCGCCGGAAACGTTGCCATGATCGATCGCACAAAGGCGCCCGAGCCAGTGCGCGGCACTGTGTACTCTACCGATGGACGCATTCTTGCACAAAGCGAATCGAGGTACGATTTTTGGGTCTTCTTTGACAAAGTCCCATGTACTTCGGGATTCTTTATGGCGCTTGCCGATGCCGCCGGTGTTTCCGAAACAAGATTTAGCGCACCGTTTGGAGAGGGCAAAAGGCGCGTGTGGCTCCACTCGCTCGATTCCGAACAATATGCGCGGGTCATCGAGGTCAAACGCAAATGGGCTGCAGACGGCGTGTCGCTCGAGGAGCAGAGAGAGAGGTCTTATCCATTGGGATCGACCACGGTGGGGGTGGTCGGATGGATGCACGAAGGCTCACCTAAGTCTGGTATAGAACGCTCTCTCGACGATGAACTTTCTGGAAAGAATGCGCACGGAGTAGTGCCGAATGGATCCGACGTCGTCCTCACAATCGACTCGCAATTGCAGAGCGTCGCTTCGATTGCGATCCAAAACGCGGTCAAGACCCACGCTGCGACCAGCGGGTCGGCAATCGTCATGGTTCCCAAGACCGGCGCGATCCTTGCAATGGCGGATTGGCCGATGTTCGACCCGCAAGCAGGGCCTGCTGGATCGAGCGAGCGCGCCGTCTCCTACATGGAAGACCTCCAGCCCGGCTCGACTTTCAAAATCCTGACTCTTGCAAAAGCGCTCGACAGCAAAGTAGCCAAAGAAGGTGATCTGATAAATTGCACCGGTGTCTACGATCTGGGTGGGGGAAAAACGGTCAAGTGCGATCGGCACAATGGGAAGCGCGAGCACGGCTTAATCGGACTTGACATGGCAATTGGAAAAAGTTGCAATATCGCCGCTGCGACTTGGGCGCTCAAAATCGGGCGTGATAACATGATCGTATACATGCGCGACCTCGGACTTTTGAGTAAGCCAGAAATCGGACTCAAAGGCGCCGCCGCGCCGCTTTTCGACATTAATGAATACGACAAGCGGAGGCAACTCGCAACTCTGGGATTTGGTCAGTCGATCGCCGTGCCGCCCATAGTTCTCGCTGGCGCGATCAACGCGATCGCAAACGACGGTGAGTACGTCGCTCCCAACCTCATCGCGCAAATCGGTTCGAAGTCGAGCGTCCTGCCCCCCCGCTGGCGCGTAATCAGCAAAGAAGCGGCCAAAACGGTCCGCCGAATGATGGAGTGCGTCATGCATGAAGAATGGGGAACAGGCTCGACGCTCGCGATTCCTGGCATGAGGATCGCAGGAAAGACGGGAACTGCGCAGAAACTAGGCGCGGGAGGCGGAAACGTATCGAGTTTTGTCGGGATGTTCCCAGCAGACGAGCCACAGATACTCATCCTCGTTATGGTCAACGACCCCAAAGGGGGCGAGTTCTATGGCAGCCTCGTCGCCGGACCAGCGTTCGACGAGATCGCGTACGCGGTCATCGAGCGGTTGAACATTCCCAAGACTTCTACCCCCCGCCGCACAGCGGGAGCAAGCCAGTGAAGGCCAAGCGGCTCTCCGATATTGCTGGCCCGAGTGCGGAGCGCGTTGGCGACGCCGAAGTCTCGTCGTTCGTGGCGGATTCCCGTGCTTGTGTGCCGGGTTCGCTCTATGTCTGCATGCCGAGCACGAACTCCGACACTCACTCTTTTTTGCAAAAGGCACAAGAGGGGGGGGCAACCGCGTGCGTCGTCCATTCTCAGGCCGGGCTCGCTACTGCTAGAGGACTGGACATGGCGGCGGTGCTCATAGATCAGGCGCAACCTGAGTTCAACATAAAAATATCGCAGATGGCACGGTCGTTTTTCGACGACCCCTCTGGCGCGATGCGCGTGGTGGG
>CAYYZP010000339.1:0-1648 GCA_964476165.1 uncultured Fimbriimonadaceae bacterium | reverse complement strand
GATCTGATGGGCCGTGCGGACGACCTGCGCAAGGTTTTGGGTGGGGGTGTGGTTGCGTTCGCTCTGACTTCGCGCATTGAACCGTCGGGGGCGGAGGGGCAGATCTACAACATTTGCTCTCGTTCGTCTGAGAAGGCGTATCGGCCGGTTTTGGTTTTAGAGTACGCGGACTGACAGAGTTTTGTCGTCAAGTGGTCAGCAGGAAGAATCACGGCTGTCCGGGAAGTCACCCGGTTTTATGGAAGGGACTTATATCGTTGTGACTTCCTGAACAACCGTGGCACGCGGAAGTCGGCGGGTAGCGGTGGGATCGGACGGATCTGACTGATTGATGTTCGAGGATGGGAGGGCGAGCGTGCCGCGAGCCGCGCTGTGCCGTGGGCCTGTTGCGGAACGGACTTCTGTTGCCAGTCCCATCACCCGGTTCGTCGAACCTCACCGACCTCTCCCTAGGCTCAGGGAGAAGTGATCCGCCTCACACTTTCGGCTCGCGGGGACGCTCGCCCTCCCAAGTTTGACACCCACCGCAATGTCCCTTCACGCGCATACTGCAGGCGGGACGCCTGCACTACAATTTTCACTCTCGACTAAGGGCCACGCAACAGGCGGAGGCCGTTGAGGATGACGAGGACTGTCGAGCCCTCGTGGCCGACGACTGCGATGGAAAGGATCAGGTTCGTCTTGGCAAAAAACGCGTCCCAGACGAGCGAACCGATGAAGAGCACGGCGATCACGCCTGTTCCAAACACAAGGTTTTGGCGAATGATCCTGTTCGCCTTGCGACCGACCTTTACTAAATTGGGAATGGCGCTCAGCCTGTCCTGCATCAGAACGACGTCCGCCGCGTTGAGCGCCACATCGGAACCGAGCCCGCCCATCGCTACCCCCACCCGAGCCCGCGCGAGGCTTGGTGCGTCGTTGATCCCGTCCCCCACCATCATCACGCCGTGTCCTTGCGACTCGAGGTCTGCCACCAGCCTTTCCTTTTCGTCAGGCAGCAAAGACGCATGGACTTCGCTGATCCCGACGTGCGCGGCGATCGCCTGCGCAGTCTGTCGCGTGTCTCCCGTGGCCAAGATTTGACGCTTGATACCGAGATCGGCTAGGTCTTGGAGCACCTGACGGGCCTCGATCCTCGGGACGTCTTCCAGCCCAAGGGCGGCATATTCCCCCCCCGACTCGACGATGGCTACTGTCATGCCTCGGCCCTGCATTTCTTCGACGTGCTCCACAAAATGATCTGGCAGCGATTCTCCGTCTTGTTCGAAAAATCTCCTCTGGCCCACGCGCACGTCCTTGTCGTTCACCGTTGCGCGAACACCGTACCCTGCGATCGCCTGATGGTCTTCGGCTTCCGGAAGTTCAACTGAGTGGTCACTGGTCGCTTTGACGATTGCCTCTGCAATCGGGTGGGTGCTGTACTGCTCCGCAGACGCGGCCTGCCTGAGGATCTGCTTTGAATCGTTCGACATTTCCTCGCCTTGTTCCCAGCAGGCGTCGCGTTCCGCGCACTCCTGTTTTGCGTTTGGTGCCACGAGGGTCGTATCGCAAACGCAGATTTGTGCCAGCCTGGGTTTTCCGATCGTCAGTGTTCCCGTCTTATCGATGACGAGCGTGTCCACTTTGCCGACCGCCTCGATGAACGCCC
>CAYYZP010000338.1:0-1910 GCA_964476165.1 uncultured Fimbriimonadaceae bacterium | reverse complement strand
CCCGGCCTGTCGATCGTCCCCGGCACGACGAACACCTCGCGGCCCAAGTCTGCGGCGGCGGTACACGTCATCAGCGCGCCCGAGCCGCCTGGCGCCTCGACGACGACGACGCCACGGCTCATCGCGGCGATCAAATGATTGCGCTGTTCAAACCGGTGCTCGAATGCCGGGCTACCGACAGCAAACGGGCTCACCAGACAACCGTTTTCTCTGATCCTATCGAACAGTCCTTTGTTCTTGGGGGGTTGGGCAACGTCTACCCCCCCCGGTAGCACGGCGATAGTTTGGTTTCCTACCGCCAAGGCGCCCTCGTGCGCGCAGGTGTCGATTCCCATCGCCCCTCCACTCGCGACGACAAGCCCGGCCCGCGAAAAGTGCTCGGCGAACTTTTGTGCGACTGCCTTTCCATAGGTGGATGCCGCGCGCGTTCCAACAATGGCGATCATGGGCCGCCTCAGACACTGCTTGTCGCCCCACGCGAACAGAGCGATCGGTGGTCTAAAACTGGCTGCCAGATCTTCGCCGAACTCGTCGGGCGTCACTGAAGCGACGCCTGCATTCACAGCCTTTTCAAAAGTCTTCGTGTCGATTTTAGAAAAGCGGTTTTTCTCGCCTTCGGTCAATAGCCGGGACGAAAGAAGCAAGGAAACCGGGTCGGCGGACGAAGTCTCGAGAGACGCGATGATCTCTCGAGACTTCGCGGCCGGCAATTCGGCGGCGAGCAAGTATTGCCAAAAAAGGGCCGTTGGCTTGCTCAGATCCAGAGGCTCCTAAGGCGCTCCACCGATGCCTGCACCCGCGCCGCCGCCTTTGCCGCCCTTTCCGCTTTGACCGGTCTTTCTGGGATCAAGAAACTGCGGAGACCCAAGAGGAGGCAACAAGTTGTCGATGGAAAGGACGAACGTCGTCGTCTTGGCGTTTCCCATCCAGTCTTTGACGAAAACCTCGATCACCGCTCGCCCATCGGGCAACTGCACGTTCTCCTTGGAAACGCCGTTGATTCTGACCCTGAGGTAGTTTTCTTTGTCAACCTCATGGATGTAGACTTTGCCATTGATGGTGACTTTGATCGAATCGTAGTTGATCCCCGAACCGTCGTCTTTGGCCTGCATGACCATCTCCATAGGAGCGCGTCCCGAGACTTGGTCGCCAGAGTTGGGAAAGTACATCTTCGTCTCGGGGGGGGTAAGGTCGATCCCGAGGCGCTTGTCGAACGAGACGATGCTGCCGTCTTGGATCAACATGAGGATCGTGTCTCCTGCGACCACTGGAGACCCGGCGGCCTGGACGTACTTGACCTCTTGGGCCTTTTCGGCAATGTCTTTCTCATTACTTCCCAGCCCAGTCGTAGTTACTTGATTTCCATTGTTCTGCGAGATCCTCATGCCGACGACGAGCGGTGGAACTGTGTAGTTCCAAACGACCTCGCCAGAGAACGGGTTGAGAAGGTTCAACGATCCGTTGGTCGTCGGCACAGCCACAAGTTTGCCGACGAACGCTGGACTTGAGACCGGTTGCGACCTCAAGTCAAACCCGTTCCTCGTGCTCGGTTTTCCCACCGGGCTGAACGAGAACATCCTCCCTTCGTTGGTGACGCATACAACACCGTCCGGACCAGCGGCAGCAGCAAACTTGATGCTTCCACCAACGTTTTGCTCCCATCGGACTCTTCCAGTAGGCGCGGCCATCGAGGTCAAGTACGATCCCGAAGTCACGTACAGCACGTCCCCGAAAATGGACAGAGCAGAAAGTGCCGTGAGGCTTGCAAACTGTCTCGGTCGGGTCCATGCCATTTTCTGCGTCCTCACATTGAGCGCGGTGAGCGTGTTGTCGCTGCTGAGGAAATAAACCGAACCGCCCCATGAAATGAGTGAGTCGTAGATCGTGAACCCATTCTTGTACGGCTCTGC
>CAYYZP010000337.1:0-2180 GCA_964476165.1 uncultured Fimbriimonadaceae bacterium | reverse complement strand
CTGCGACCGGGCTCATCGACACGAACGTTGCAATCAACCCATCGTCTCGCATCAACATCCCCATCGGAGCACGGACGGCGGTGCAAAGAACCACTGACGTTACATGGGCAGGCAACTTAGATGCTCGTTCATTCTCGACCGTTGGAGTCGATCAGGCTCAGGCGATCGTCAACGTCATCGACCCTCTTGGAAGCGAGCACCAGCTTACGCTCACGCTCGTCGAGTCGGCGAGCGGAAACCCGAACGAGTGGGACTGGTCCGTCGCAGGGAGCAACGGAACGACCATGACAGGCACCGGAACACTTGTGTTCGATCCCTTGACCGGAGCATTGAGTTCCGGATCAGCCGGAGCGATCACTGTGACCCCTGCCGCCGCGACTGGAATCGCACCATTCAACATCAATCTTGACTTTGGGTCGCTCTCTCAGTTGGCTTCAGAGATGCAGGTTCAGGCCAGTAGCCAGAATGGCTTCGCACCTGGTTCATTGTCTTCGTTTTCGATTGCCGCTGATGGAACGATCTCGGGACTTTATACGAACGGTCTGACAAGGCCCCTCGGAATGATCGCAATGGCGATTTTCCCGAACGCGGGTGGTCTTGAAAGAATCGGAAGCAACCTTTGGCGAAACTCAGACAACTCTGGTATTCCAGCAGTTGGCTCTCCAAGGAGCGGTGGACGCGGAACTCTGACTTCGGGGTTCCTCGAGCAATCGAACGTCGACATTGGCGCAGAGTTCACGGACCTGATCATCACGCAGCGTGGCTTCCAGTCGAACACGAAAGTCGTCACCACGGTCGACGAAATGCTCCAAGACCTCATCAATATGAAGAGGTAATGACCTAACCCCCCCCTCTCCATTCCGATGGAGAGGGGGGGGTTAGGTGGGGTGTCGAAAGTCATAAGTCATAAGCCGAAAGTCGTAGATCACCTAAATGTTGGCTTTCGACTCCCGACTGACAAAATGGCTCCGACGGAAACGTCGGGGCCATTTATTGTGGGAGTGCCCCGGCTCGACGGCGCTTTGGATCGCGCATAGTTCAGGACGAAGAGAAGTTGTCTGAGAACCGCCGGGTGTGCCATGGGTAGATGCGGCTCGATTCCTCTACGGTCTTGGCCTCGATATTTCGCCGCATATACCCGTGCAATCAAGCAAGACTGTCACAGGTGGCACGGTCTGTCCCGTATGACAAGTGCGGGTTCGAATTTCTAAGAAGCGAGGGCAGACCGTAATTTCGTGTATCTCGTTCCGTATCCCTTCCCCGACGCTCGGCCCAAGTTCATCGAGTGGTCCCAGTTCGGGGGAGGTTGGGAAGGGGCGGACGCTAGTGAATAGTTCGATTCTTCATGTTCAATTGTTAAAGAACAAGGCATCCGAATTGACTCATTACTTGCGTAATACCCCCTCCTAGCCTCCCCCGGTCACGAAAGTTTCAGAAGTAAAAGTATGCAGACCTGGAGGTCCGCACCACGATCGGTTCACCACTCCAAAGAGTGGAGCCACTCACCCTTGTCCCCTATTCATCGATCATCCTTCATCCTTTCCCCCTAGGTAACCTGGCGCCATGCAACGCAAAGTGCATTCGACCGACCAGGCGCCGAAGGCGATCGGGCCGTACAGCCAGGCCATCCGGGCAGAGGGCTCCTTGTTCTTCATGTCCGGACAGATCCCGCTCAAGCCAGACGGCGAACTCGTGACCGGCGACATCAAGGACCAGACCAGGCAAGTGCTCGAGAACATGAAGAATGTTTTGGAATCAGCTGGCCTTAGCCTCACGCACGTGTGCAAGACGACCGTGTTTCTGAAGTCGATGGATGACTTCGCAGGCATGAACGAGGTCTATGCGACCTATTTTCCGTTTGAACCCCCCGCGCGTTCGACAGTCGCCGTCGCCGGCCTGCCAAGGGGCGCGGCGGTAGAGATCGAAGCGGTGGCGGTAGGGTAGAGGAAGTTGGCAGTTGACAGTTGGCAGTTGGCAGTTGAGGAACAGGGATGGCGGGAATTCAGGAATTGCTTGTTTGGCAAAAGAGCATTGCTTTAGCAAAAGCGATCTACGTTCTAATCGAAGTTCTGCCAGTTGACGAACGCTTCGGACTTATCAGTCAGGCACGGCGATCTGCAATATCCATACCTTCCAACATTGCAGAAGGCCATGGTCGAACTTCGCCAAAAGATTTCGCG
>CAYYZP010000336.1:0-3113 GCA_964476165.1 uncultured Fimbriimonadaceae bacterium | reverse complement strand
AAAACTATTTTTTAGTGTCCCTACCGTATCGGCGCATGAACTTCTCGACGCGCCCGGCGGTGTCAACGATCCTCTTTTGTCCAGTATAAAATGGATGGGTGAAGGCGCTGATTTCGACGCGCACGACCTGGTGCTCAATCTCGTCGATCACCCTCGATTCGCCGCTCGCCTGCGTGGTGAGGCCTACCCACTCATGTTCGCCGTCAATGAACAGCGCGGGGTAATTGATCGGGTGGATGCCTGCCTTCATGTCCTTGCCTCCCTCGGGAGCGACCCTAATGGTAGCACACGGGCTGATTTAGGCTCAAGATTGGTCCCAATCTGCCTTGGTTATAGGATTTATACGACTTATACGTCTTATGGCTCCGCCGCGATACCCCGCTGGTAGACTCAAAACGGACTCCACAAATGAGCGAAAAGCGTGTTTATCTGTTCCGCGAAGGCAACGCCACAATGCGCGACCTCCTCGGGGGCAAAGGGGCGAACCTCGCCGAAATGTCCAACATCGGCCTCCCAGTTCCCCCTGGTTTCACGATCACCACCAGGGCTTGCATCGAATATTACACTGCGGGCAAGGAACTCCCGAAAGGCTTGGACCAGGAAGTTCGGCAGGGGTTAAAGGACATCGAGAAGTCGCTCGGCAAAACGTTTGGCGACCCTCATAATCCGCTCCTCGTGTCTGTGCGCTCAGGTGCAAAGTTTTCCATGCCGGGAATGATGGACACCGTCCTCAACCTCGGACTCAACGACGACACCATACAAGAACTGATCAAAGTCGTCCCCCCCCGTTTTGTCTACGACAGTTATCGCCGACTCGTGATGATGTTGAGCGACGTGGCATATTCTGACAAGTTTCCAGGGGTGTCGAAGCATGATTTCGAACACATTTTCGCGGACCTGAAAAAAGAACTGAAAGTCAAAGAGGACCTGGAAGTTGACGCGGACGGCCTTAAAGAACTCTGCAGAAGATACGAGCACCACGTCCTCAACTTGACGAGCACGCCGTTTCCGCAAGACCCTTATGTGCAACTCCAGGCCGCGATTGAGGCCGTGTTCCGCAGTTGGAACAACGAGCGCGCGATCATTTATCGTCGTCGTGAAAAAATTTCCGACGACATCGGCACGGCAGTAAACGTCCAGGCGATGGTCTTCGGCAATCGCGGCGACGACTGCGGCACGGGCGTCGCGTTTACCCGCAACGCCGCAACAGGAGAGAACAAGGTGTTCGGCGAATACCTGATGAACGCACAAGGCGAAGACGTGGTCGCGGGCGTGCGCACCCCTGTTCCCATTCAATCACTTGCGGATCAAAACCCAGAAATCTATAGACTGTTCACAGACGTTTGCAACAGACTCGAGTTGCACTATAAAGACATGCAGGACATCGAGTTCACGATCGAGCACAACAAACTTTTTATTCTGCAGTGCCGCACTGGAAAGCGCACTGGCCCCGCCGCAATTCGCATCGCCGTTGAACAAGTGCAAGAGGGTCTCATTACGAAATCGGAAGCCATTAATCGAGTCGATCCAGAACTGCTCAACCACTGTCTTCTCCCCGTCATTAGCGCGGGCGCAAAGTACAACGTGATCGCGAAAGGTCTTCCCGCCGGTCCAGGCGCGGCGAGTGGAATCGCGGTGTTCGATTCTGAAAGAGCAGCAGAACTTGGCAAAGGCGGCAAGGATCAACGAGTAATCCTCGTACGCGCGGAAACTTCGCCCGACGACTTAAAGGGAATGCTCGCCGCACAAGGAGTGCTCACTGAAAAAGGCGGAATGACGAGCCACGCGGCTCTCGTCGCGCGCGGGTTTGGAATCCCCACGGTCGCCGGTTGTTCTGAAATTTCCGTCAATGGCAAAGAAGGATTCTTCAGTGCGGACGGGAGAAAAATCAGCGAGGGCGACATGATCTCCCTGAACGGCACCGATGGTGAAGTTATTTTGGGCGAAGTCCCGGTCGAAGCGGCGACCATGACCGGCGAATTTGGGGTCTTCATGGGTTGGGCCGACGAAATCAGGCGGCTCAGGGTGCGCGCTAACGCGGACACGCCTGCCGACACAGAACTTGCGATCCGGTTTGGCGCTGAGGGCATTGGTCTTTGCCGCACGGAACACATGTTTTTCGAGGGCGAGCGGCGGCCCGTCGTCCAGCGCATGATCCTCGCTGAGAACGACTCAGAAAGACAGGAGGCACTGGATGAGTTGCTCGTGTTCCAAAGACAGGACTTCGTCGGAATCTTCAAAGCGCTCGATGGGCGACCGGGGACCGTGCGATTGATAGACCCCCCCCTGCATGAGTTCCTTCCAAACCTCGAAGAACTCATCGCAGACGTCGCAAAAGGCAATGCCGACAAAGAAAAAGAAGAACTGTTGCGCGCGGTCAAGTCGATGCACGAGGTAAATCCGATGATGGGACTGCGCGGCTGCCGTCTCTCTATCGTGTTCCCGCAGATCGTTGAGATGCAGACCCGCGCGATCCTCGAAGGAGCAGCGACTGTCATCAAGGGTGGGGGCAAAGCGCACCCCGAGATCATGATCCCGCTCGTCGGGCATGTCAACGAACTCCGCACTGTCCGATCACGGCTGGAAGCCACTGCAAAAAGGGTCGTGGAGGAACAAGGAGTCGCGATCCCGTACATGTTCGGCACAATGATCGAAGTGCCGCGCGGTGCGATCACCGCCGACGAGATCGCCGCCGAGGCCGAGTTCTTCAGTTTCGGCACCAACGACCTCACACAGATGACTTTCGGATTCAGCCGTGACGACTCGGACAAGTTTCTCAAGCCGTATGTTGAGCAAAAAATCCTTCCTGGCGACCCGTTCGAGTCCATCGACCAGGACGGTGTCGGATTCCTCATGCAAATGGCGTGTGACAAGGGCCGCTCAGTCAAACCGAAACTGAAACTTGGAATTTGCGGCGAGCATGGTGGCGAGCCTGCGTCGATCGCGTTCTGTCACAAACTCGGCCTGGACTATGTTTCGTGCTCGCCGTTCCGCGTTCCGATTGCGCGTTTGGCGGCGGCACAAGCCGTGTTGCGAGAGCAGGTCGCCGTGTCATTGGACAGATGACGGTGGGGGACTCGCCTCGCAGAATTATTGTCCGCGGCACATCAGGC
>CAYYZP010000335.1:0-2887 GCA_964476165.1 uncultured Fimbriimonadaceae bacterium | reverse complement strand
AGTCCAGCCACGACTTTATCGCCAGGTTTGTCGTACTGCCCGCGCAACAAGACGTGGGTGGGGCGCGGCTCTTTCATTTCCTCGAGCACCATCACGTTTGCGATCTCTCCTGCAGTTTTTTCGCGGTCCGTTGCTGCGGTGCGGCGCTGGGAATCGTATTTTGCAAAAACTTTGTCGCTGTCGAGCGACCAAAGTCGAACGATCTCTTTGTTCTGCGCTTCCGTCCGATTTTTCTTTGGCACTTTCAGCAGTGTCATCGCGGGATGGACGCACGCAAGTTTGGCAACCTCAGCAGGCAACAAGGTGCGAGAAAACACCGCCCCATCGTCCACTTGACCATAGTAAAAGTCTCCGTCTGTGCGACGACCGACCTTTACACTTACCCCCGTCCTGATCGAACCTTTCAGCGTGTCGTTGGGAACCGTGACTTCGACCGCGACACCGTCGAGGTACATCTTGAATCCCTCCGCTTTCTTGCTCCCGTCATAAGTGAGAAAAACGTGCGTCCAAGAGTTGAGCGGAATCTGCGTTTTAGAAACGATCTTGATCGCGTCCTCGGTCCACTTGCTGATAAGGTGCGCCTGCACTCTCCTATCCGAAAGCGAGCATTCCCAGCCCTGATACGCCTTTGTCGTGTCCATGCGCGAGAGGAACGAACCCTCGGGCTTTTCGGGGCTGATCCACGCACCATAGGAGAACCCTTGGTCGCTGTCAAAGTCTCCAAAGTCGCCAAGGTCGAGATAGTCCTTTTCTGTAGTGGCGATGGATCCCGTGGCGCGACCGATGCCGTACTTGGGATCGCCGACTTTCTTTATGGTCATTTCGCGCTCCGGCAAAAATCCGAACCACTTGACCAGTCCATCCTCCACAGTGGGAACTGTCGTGTCCACCTTCCAGTCCGCAGTCTTGTTGGTGTTCGCCACGAGCCTCTTCGACATCGAGCCATCAAGAGCCGCGATCTGCCTGTCGAGCGACTTGACTTTCGCCGCCTGTTCCGGGGTGGGGGCGGCCATTAGGGGGGGGTGGTTGACCGGCTTCTCTTCGCCCGTCCCCGTTTCTGGCACGTTGTTGTAATACGCGTACATCTTATAGAAGTCGCGTTGCGAAAGAGGATCGTACTTGTGGTCGTGGCACCTCGCACACCCGGCGGTCAGACCGAGCCAGATAGCAGAAGTCGTCTCCATCCGGTCGATCACGCCCTCGACGCGCCACTCATCCGCGATTACCCCCCCCTCGGTGTTGATGCGGTGGTTGCGGTTGAACCCCGTCGCCAGTTTCTGCTCCATCGTCGCGTTCGGCAGAAGATCCCCCGCGATCTGCTCGATCGAAAACTGGTCATAGGGCATGTTCTCATTAAAAGCGTCGATCACCCAGTCCCGCCATCGCGACTGGTAGCGCTCATAGTCGGCCTGATAGCCGTTGCTGTCGGCATACCGCGAATAGTCCATCCAGTCCATCGCCATCCGCTCGCCGTATCGTGGAGATGCCAGCAGTCGGTCGACGATTTTTTCGTAGGCGTCCTTGCTCGTGTCGCCCACAAAGGCATCCACTTCCTGTGGGGTGGGGGGAAGCCCTGTCAGATCGAGCGAAACACGACGGATCAGGGTCTCGCGGTCCGCTTCCGGCTCCGGCCGCAGGCCGTTTGCTTCTAGTTTGCTGAGTATAAATCGGTCGATGTCGTTCTTCGGCCATGTGGTGTCTTCCACGGTGGGGGGCGCAAGTTTTTTCGGCGTGACGAACGCCCAGTGCGCCTTGTACTCAGCCCCTTCCAATATCCATTGCCTTAAGATTTCTTTCTCATCAGGCGATAAAGTTTTGTGCGATGCAGGGGGGGGCATCAAGGATCCGTCCGTGGCATTGATGCGAACGATCAGTTCGCTCTCGTCGGGCTTTCCAGGAACGATCGCCCGCTTACCACTTTCTAAAAACAGCGTGGCAGACGAAAGCTCGTCGAGCCGCAGGCCCGACGCGCCTTCGCCGTTGTCCGGCCCGTGGCATGTAAAACACTTGGTGATGATCGGGCGCACGTCGCGGTTGAACTCGATCTTCTCACTGCGCTTGGGTGACGACACGTCCGTCTGAGCGGCGGCCAATAGCCAAACCCCAGACACGCCAAGCGCCCAAAACCGAAGATCCAGTTTCATCGCCTCCATTTTAGATCACCGGGGGCAACGTTTAGAACCGAATCGCCACTTTCTTCGCCGACCGCAGTACAACTGGACCAATGAGCCCGGACTCGAGCAGTTCCGAGTCCTTGCTCCAGTATTTCCAAGTAGCGAAGGTGTACCGCCCGGTCTTGGGGCGGGGACTACCCTTCAGCATCCATTCGGGCCACGCCTTGAGTTGCGCGCCGTTCCACTCGACATCGGGGGCTAATTGCTCGTCGCCGATGATCCGGTTCGGCCAAAGGTTGGTGACCTTGATTTCCAGCCGGTTCTTTCCCGCTTTGAGAGATTTGCTGACGTCGACCGTAAATGGCTCCTTCCAAAGCACGGCGAGTTCCGTGTCGTTGAGGCGGACCGTTGCGAAGTTTTTGACACGCCCAAGGTCGAGCACTACTGCCCTGTCCTTGCCGACCATGTTCAGCGGAACATTGATTTCTTTCGAATAGGTCGCGGAGCCGGAAAAATAACGCACTCCCGAATATTCGCTCTTCGTCCACGAGGCCAGTTTGTCGAGGGTGATCTCGTCCGGCGCACCCCAGTTCGGTGCAAACTTTAAGTTCCACTGTCCCTTGGTCTCCAACTGATCAGCGGATTTTTTCACGTCGATGTTGATGCGCCTTCCGGCAATCGTTCTGCCTGTGTATCTTCCCTGTTTCCAAGGGGTCAGCACCGCACCCCCCCCTTGGTCAGATATTTCATACGCGGCTGGCTCGATCGGCGTG
>CAYYZP010000334.1:0-2178 GCA_964476165.1 uncultured Fimbriimonadaceae bacterium | reverse complement strand
CAGGATTTGCCAACAGCCGGTCGCACATGTCCTTGACCCGTGCTTCGTCATAAGACGCCATTTCCAACTGGATCAGTTTGCCGATCCGCGCTCCGGAGACTTCCTCGAAGCCGATTTTGGCGAGCGAGCCGCTGACTGCTTTTCCCGCAGAATCAAGAAGCGAGGGCTTGAGCGTCACATAGACGCGCACTGTGGGCATGGATCAATTTTGGCAGAGCGATCCTTCGGGCCTACGCCACGAGAGTCTTTTCAAACCGCATAGAAGACGGAGTCTTGGCTTCAAGACTGATCACAAACGTGCTCACGAGCGTGCCGTGCCGACGGACCGAGACCGACGGATAGCGCCGGTTACAAGTGATCGCTTCATGCCCGCCACCGATGATCATCAGCGTCAGCCCTTTCACATCGAGATTGCTCGTGAACTTTAGATCGCCCGGCGTTCTTTCGACTGTAATGCTTCGTCGAGCGCGCTCGTATTGCATGAGTTCTTCGGGAGAATAGTGTCCAAGCTTGGCCTCGCGCGTTCGTCTGAGCAGATCGGTCAATCCTGCGTCTTGTTCGTGCGCGCAACTCAGGGCAAGCGACGTATGGACGCAACCGTTGACCTGCGATGCTGTATCGATAATGCTTTGGATTGCACTGGTCTCAGTGACGACTCCAGGGCGACAGATCGCATAAGGCAGTTCGGCGACGTTGGAGCGCTTGCCTCCGGGATAGACCGGATTGAACAAGAACGAAGTACCGAAAGTGAAGCCTGATGAACCAGGCTGGAACCCGCCCTTGGCCACCGAGAGGCCCGCGCCGATCTGGTCCGCAAGCAGGTAAGGGGACTTGAGCCCTCGCCATGCTCCGGCAAGTGGGCGGAGGACCGATAGGTTGGTCAATCCGGCAGCCCGCGTAATCAGGAGCGAGTCGCGCTTGATGGTCTCTTGCGCCTTTTCTGAGTCGGATAGGTGATAGAGCAGTCCGATCGAATCGCCCCAATCTTTCATTCGCCGGTACACGTCCGACGAGAATCCAGGGGGGGGTACGAGCCAAGACGCCTTTTGGCCCAAGTCTTCAAGGCTTCGATGAACCTGCATGACGCGGTCGGAGTCGTCACTGTCGCAATCGACAGAAACGCTGGCAACGGCGTGGGCGTTGCTCGGCCATCGCCAGATCGCATACGCTTTTTTGCCCGTGCCTTCGACCGCTTCGTAGAGAGCGCGGTAAAGAATTTCGCGTAATACGTCAGCGTGCGGCGATGCGAAAATTGGTATGCTGCAACCCTCGGGGACTGATCTGTCCGTGGTGTAGCACAAGACGGTACCGTCCTCAGAGCGGCGCTCTCCGTCCTCCAAAACGACCGTTGCGTCGCCCGGCCCGATGCCGTCGGTTTCGACCGACCTGCCCATCGAGAGCATCGCGATTGATTGGCCCAAGTGGGGCGCGATGAACACGCACCGTCCGTGTCGGGTCAAAGCGGGGTTCCCGCAGTCGGTCCTCGAGGCTGTTCGGGCGTTGCACGGCGCCACCCTGGTTCCGCCGAAGAACACCGCTGAACGGCTGCCCTCTGGCCACATCCTGTCGTTGTATCCGGGGCGGAGTAGTTTGGACTTGGAATAGTGGGGCTGCCCAAGATCTTTGACACCGAAGGCATCGTCGAGCCCCCAGGTCGAGCCGCAGGCGATCAGCCTCCCGCCAAGTTCGATCCACTTGCGGATCGCCAGGTTTTCATGGGGGCTCAGGCGACCGTAGCCGAACAGCAAGAGCACATCGACCGAGGCAAGGTTGGAAAAGTCTGTGAGGTGCTCGTAGGGGAGGCCGCTGTAGTCAAGGATTTCGTCGGCCCAGGTCGTCCACGGGTCGTCGCTCGCCTTGATCAGTCCAACCCTCGCCCAGCCTAAATCGCTCACTTGCTATCCTCCTTTGGTTCAGTTCTTACTTGAGATTCTCGGCGTTTGAAGCAGGATCGAGTAGGGCAAAATTGCATTTTTTCTGGGATCTCTGAACCTGGTGTGCGTTCACTAGTCAGGTTCAAAAGTGGATATTACTGCACAAATAACAAAATCTGTGCAATTGTGTGCGATAATAGGATTATGGCAGTCGCCCCTCAACCAGGCACTACGACGGACGCGCTCCTTGATGCCACCGACCACATGCTCGGCAGGTTCGGGCTCAAAAAGATGACGATGGAGG
>CAYYZP010000333.1:0-7612 GCA_964476165.1 uncultured Fimbriimonadaceae bacterium | reverse complement strand
GGACAGGCCCTCCGGGGTTTGTCCGTGCTTCCCTTAGTTTTCGACGATCGATGCGATGGAGTGGTTGAAGAGTTCGACGGCACGCTTCTTCTTTCTCAACAAATCAGCCGCGTCCTTTATGAAGAAGAAGGTCTCGACCTCTTTCGCGACGTTCTCAGGAAGATCGAACGAAAGATACCGCGCAGAAAAATCATGCCTCGCCGGATCGTACTTCATCCGCAGAGCGTCGATCGTCGGATAATGCACCATACGGATATAAAAGTGCACCGCGTCGATCAGCCTTCCGCGCTCGACCTCCTTGTCCACAAAGTCATGAAACATGTTCACCATCGGCTCCAACTTCGCGATCTTTGCCTTGATCTGATCGTTGTTCGCAATCGGATCGAGGTGCGTCGTCTTGATCGCCCCCACCTTGTCGAACAAAATGACGGGCTCACCGTGCCGCTCGGTTTCTGTCAGTGTCCATTCTTTGCTCTTCTCGATGATACAGAAGTCGACCATCGTATAGGGATGGCCCTCAATGCGATAAAAGGTCTGCCACGCGCCGTGCCATGTGGGTTGTGGAAGTTCATAGGCGCGCTCGACCTTCGCCAAAGATTCAATCGTCGACGCAATGCAATCCGCCACGGCCCCCGTCGCGCCGTCATCGACGATCGCCGCGAAATCAAGGTCGGAAAGTTGGTCCACCCGACCAAACGCCGTCGATCCGGCTTCGGCGAGCGCGAGGCAATCGGCCCTGGACTCTAGCGCGCTGTGGATCGCGCCGTGCAACTGGGATCGGAATGTGGTCACAGACCTGGTTACCGACTATTGCGAAGATTGGTTTCTAGAAGTACGGGATCCTTCAACCTCAAGTGTAGCGCAAGTGTGTCAATTTTGGCCCCAAAGGGATGAAACTAACGGCACGCAGATCAAGTATAAAGTCAACCGTGTGTGTGAATCCTCGATGCCTCGTTGTCCCGATCCTGTTCTTCATTGTGGCTTGTACCCAAGCACAAGAGTTCCCGTTTGATCCACAGCCTTCGACCGTCCCTGCCGTCAAGTTTGCGACTCCACCAAAGATCGATGGAGTCATCAACACAGACGAGTGGGCAGGCGTTACACCGATTTCCAAGTCTCTCATCATTGGCGGGACTAATCAAGACTCGGGTGAAAAAGGAAAGGTGTGGATCGGTTACGACGATACTTACGTCTACATCGCCGCGCGCATCTATCTCCAAAATCCGATGAAGATCGCAGCAGACGAGTTTCGAGACAACGTCGACCTTGTGGGCAACGACTCGTTCATTATCCAACTCGACACGTTTGGACTGCACAACGATAATAGCTTGATCGGTTTCAACGCAAACGGCGCGACGTTTCTCGAAATTGCTGGTGGCCGCGCTGCAAAGATTGAATGGAGCGGCAGGGTCGAGGCCGCTGGCCGTACGACAGCAGCCGGATGGGAAGGCGAAGTCCGGGTCCCCTGGGCGCTCTTGCCGATGCCACCCACCGGAGTGCGCGACATGAAGTTTGACTTTGATTGGTACGTGAGCGGAACGGGTCGTGGTGTCACCACTCATACGAGCATGGGTGACAAGACGAGAGTTCATACCCTCGCTGGAGTTCAAGTTCCAGAGATCAGCGTCAAGCGAAAAATGCAACTCTTGCCATTTGCGTATCTTGGATACAACGACGAGACCCAAGAACACATCGCCAACGCAGGACTCGATTTCAAATCATCTTTGACTTCCGATATGAATGTTGTCGGGACGATCAATCCAGATTTTCGAAACATTGAAGGCGACATTCTCGATCTTGACTTTAGTAATTTCGAGCGGCTCGGTAACGAAACGCGACCGTTCTTCCAAGAAGGAAACGACTACTATTTCTTCGGCAGGGGCCGGCGGATTTTTGCGAGCCAACGCATTGATGCTTTTGACATTGGCGCTAATGTCTACGGCAATCTCGGCGGAAAAACAAGGCTTGGCTTGATGAGCACAATCGACTTTGACAACCAGGCGACCGTCGCGGGTTCGTACACTTATAACCCCGACAATTTTATCGAATACACAGCGGCCTTTGCGGCTCTTCAACGCGATGGCGAGGACAACGCAGCAGGCCGAATAAACGTGAGCCGTCAGTTTGGCAATTGGCTTGGATTTGTAGACGCGGCCACGACGGATGACGAGATTGAAGGTAACGGTGCGGCGAGTTCGGTCGGCGCTTTTTACAACATTCCTGGGTGGGAAGTTTCTGGTTCGTATGTAGATGTGGCGGAAGGCTTCTTCCCTCGGATCGGGTTCGCGGCAGAGACAGACTTGCGCGGCATAAATGGCCAAGTGATTCGCGATCTCGAGTACAGGTCTGGTTCCCTTCAGAGCGTCGAGTACGGCTTTGAGCTCCAGGACTACACGCGGCGCAACGGCTCGCACTATCGAGAGGGGGGTAGCGTCTGGCTGGACACGGCATGGACCAACCAGCTCTCGTTCGACGTTGCGATGTTCTACGAACATTTCGAGGATCGACATGACCGCGCGGTCGAGGTTCGGTTCAAGTACCCGCGCAACAGCCCTTACAGGAGGTTCGGCGCGGAGGTGACGGTAGGGACGATCGACAACGCTACCTACCGTTCTGTCGGAGGCGAGATTCTGTACCGACCTGTGAAGCGGTTGCAACTGTCACTCCGTGCGCAGGCGGTGAAGCACATCGTAGATGAAGAACAGATCGTCTTCAACTTCAATTATCTAATGAACAAATACGAGTCGGTGGGGGGACGAGTGGTCTACAACGAACACGAGTGGAACTGGTTCGCTTCCTATCGTATGGGCGGCAACGCGGGGGCAGAATACTTCTTGATCGTTGGCGACCCAAACGCGTCGTCGTTCCAGAAGACTTTGGTGCTCAAGGTATCAGTTCCGTTCAAGATCGGCTAGCCAGACAACCGAGCCAGAAAACTCGTGCCTCGGACAGGCCCTCCGGGGTTTGTCCGTGCGCGTGAGCAAGGGCCTCGCATCGCAGGCCCGGGTGGGATGGGCAAACGTCTCGTCAACCCGCCATCAACAATTGCAATCGAGTTTGCCCGTGCGGCTAGGAATTCCTGCAGGCGAAAGAAGGTAGAACTGTCCGAGGTCGGGAGCGAATAGGTGCTGGTGTGCCTCGCGGTCTTCAAAACCGTTGTTGCGCCTTAGGGCGCAGGGTGGGTTCGATTCCCACACGTTCCCGCCAACTAGTTTCTAAACGGCTTTACTGCGGGGTGATTCGTTAAGCCAGCGCGCAACCAGTCTCCCCGGGACGAGCCAAACCGTCCACCTGAGCCCCCCGTCTGCACCAGTACTTCGTCAATTTGATCCAGGGTTGCCTTGACGAAACTGCTTTGCATCACAAAATCCTGTCCCTGCAAGGCATTGCGGAAGATCACCTCAACGATGTGCTCGCCCGTCTGAAGTTCCTCGTTCACGCGCACCCGCTCCAGCTTTCCAATGGCGCCGCGCGATACTACTACGCCGTCGACAGCGATCTCGAAGCGGTCCGGCAACGTGTTTGCGGGCACTCCGGCCACGCGAAGCAAAAGCAGGTTGTCTGCACCAATCACAGGTAAGCCCGGCATTGGCAAATCTGTCCATAAATACAGGTAAGGAGTCGAAGGTTCGTTCGGCATTTCCTGTTGCGGCGGATTCACGCCTGTCTCGTTCTGCTGTGGTTGGGGATACGGAGGCGGGTCGAACTCGTCGTCCAAGAACTGCATCGATGAGGACATGAGGCCAATGAACTGCCCCTGTTCAAGCACCACAAAATTGATCTTCTGCCCACTTTGCAAAGCCGCCTGTGCGCCCAGCAAACCATCGAATCCGATTCCATGTTCCGACTCCACGATCGGAAACAGTGTAGGCGCGACTACCAGGGGGCCAACGTATCTCTTATAAGTGCTGCCCGGAGTCACCGTCATCTGAGTTATAGCGCCGTTCTGAACATTCAACCCGTTGATCTCACCGTCCTGCACGACCGTCACGTCGAGGGTCTCCCAGTCCACCGGTTCGGGAATCGTGTCGACGGAGTAGGGCGAGCGATATTCGCAATCTGTGTTCCCGCAAAAATCGTCGCGCGGGAACGCTAAGAAGATTTGTTTGAAGTCGACTTTCCAGAGCCCGCGCCCATAACTGCACGCGTAGCAAGTGTTATCCTTGCCGAAATAGAAGCCGGTGCAATACAGCAACGGCTCTGAGCCGACTATCCTGGACCATGTATGCCCGTTGTCGTTCGAGATGATCACACCGGCGTCGCGAGTGCCGATCAGAACGCGGTTCGGCCGGTAAGTGTCAAATCCGATGTGCGTCACTTGCATGTAGAAGCCGTCGTTGTCGTAGAATAGCAGGGCTCCGGCCTTTGTCACTAGGCTCGTCAATGCCGTGTTCTCAAACCAACTCGCGCCGCCGTTGCGCGTATACATCATCCGACCGTTGTTTATGTCAGGTGCGATGATGTAGTTCGGTTCGCGCGGATCAATGCCATAGACCGCTTGCCAATCGAACTCAGTGGCTCGCACGCCAAGCGAGCCTTCGTTGGGAAGATAAATGACGTTCGATTCGCCCACGTTCTGCACCCCTAGACCGAACATATTGTTGAAGCGCAATAGGCCGATCCTCCTGGCCCCAACGCTCGACTTCAAGCCACCGACAACGGGCACATGGACGACCGGAGGTGTGCCTGAAACCTGTGGCGTTCCAATAATGTTTACCGAAGTATCCACACGTTTGCGCCAGGTGGAACAACTGTCCCGAGAGACATATATCTCCTGGTTCGCACCTGTTGGCGCACGGTACCGGACGTAATCGCCCCAATCAACGAGGAAGACGGTACCCATGCGCGACAGTACGCCACCTTCCGAGCTAGTGATCGGAGTATTGCGCTGATTAACAAAGTTCGCGTCGCTCAAACGAATGTCTGAGGGCCCCCCCCCAACTCGCCCGTACGAGACCGTGATTCCAGCAGTGCTGAACGCTAGTTTTGGAACCTCGATATGAAATCCTTCGGAGGCGTCATTGTTCGGCCACGACGCGCCATTGTCCGGCGACGCCCAAAGGCCATTGTCCTGTGTTCCCAAATAGAGCGATCGAGAACCGCCGAGATAATCCGTTCCAGCGATATCCGTAAACAGGAATGAGTTCATGCCGCTGCCTGGATTGGAGGCTCGCGTCCATGAAGTATAGTCCGGTGCCGAAGGCAGGAAAATTCCACCGTCGCTTCCGTACAACACTGGCGTACTGAATGATCCGAGCCCGATGTGACCAGCGTCCTCATGCACGCCATCGCTGCGCAAAAAGGGGGTCCACTTCGACTTCGTAGTCTTCTTGAAATCGAGTAGGTCGGCACATGAGCGGCGATACATTCGCGCGCCACACCCGACCCATACATCGAAAGACGGCGAGCCTGAGACGCCGCGCGACACACGCACAAATGGCCCGCGAGACCCTCCTCCAGGAAGCGGAAGCGTGCTAAAGCCGTTGAACGACACCTCGTACAAAAGAATGTTGTTGTAGTCCTGCTGGATGAAAACTTTGTCGCTGTCGTAAGGAGACAGATCCATCCGTTTGCATCCTGTAGAACCGTAAAATGAAAAATCGCCAGACCTGATCCTCACCCACGTTGTGGGAGGCACCAAACGGTAGATCCCCGTCCTCGTCAGTGCGAGCGCTCTGTTGCCTTCGAGTCCCTGAACGCAGAACGCTGAATTCTGCATCCCGTCGGTAACTGGCGAACTGGTCTCCAACATTTGGTGTGTCCAGGTATTGCCACCGTCGCTACTGATCGCGACGCCGAAGTCTGTACCGACATAGACTCGGTCCGCGTCGTCTGGCGCAAAACTTATTCCGTATGCATTCGGGCGCGGCGAGATCCTGCCATCCAAGGGAACCGCACCGATGGATGATCGGGACCAAGTTGTCCCGCCATCGTCACTGACATAAATGCCCGCGCCGTTCACTGTTTGACTATCCCTCTGGAGCGTCGCGATCAAACGAGCGCCGCTCGGGGAATAGGCCACGTCACTGACGAAGACAGAGTTGAGCCCGTCGAGGTGCTCCCAGTGGCTCGCTCCGTCTACGGTCTTCCACAAGCCTCCAAACTGAGTCGCGATGACAATCTCGTTAGCATTGGACGGATTGACAGCGACGGATTGAGTTCGCCCGCTGACGACCCTTTGATTGAACAGACTCGGATCCGGGATGGCAGGGGCGTTGAAGAATGCGGGATGTTCCTTCAATGACTGTGCCAACAAGTACGATGAAAGGAAGAGCAATGCAACGAACGCGGTGTGGCGAGACTTCATGATATGGCCTCCTTGGCCATTCTAGCAGTTCAATTCCCTACCTGTGCCTATCAATAATGCTAGGAAGGCAATCCCTGCACGATCGGCTCGCAATCCCGCACAGCCACCCGCAGGTAAAACCTTAGCGTGGACGGCAAGCAAAGACCGAGGGTCGCGATACTCGTCGGAACCAAGGGGCGGGGATCGAACATGGCTTGCCTCATTGCCTCTTGCCTCAGTAGCGACGTGTCTGCTGAGCCCGCCCTCGTCGTCTCACCAAAGGCGGGAACCCCGGCCACGATCCGCGCCCAGAGCCTCGGTGTTCCGGTTGAGGTCGTCCAAAGAGGCGAGGGCTACGAGACCAGTCTTCGACGCGCGCTCGAATCCTCCAAGATCGACGTGATCTGTCTTGCAGGATACATGTGGCTCCTGCCGCTCGAGATCGTCCGCTCCTACAAGGACAGGATTCTCAACATTCACCCCGCGTTGTTGCCCAAGTACGGCGGCAAAGGAATGTACGGCATTCACGTCCACGAGGCCGTGTTAGCGGCTGGAGAAAAGGAAAGCGGGTGTACGGTTCACATCGTCACTGAGCAATACGACGAAGGCGAGATCGTGCTGCAAAAAAAGTGCCCGGTGCTGGCGGACGACACGCCAGACACCCTGGCCGACCGTGTGCTGGACCTCGAACACGTTGCGTACCCCGAAGCGCTACGCATGGTGGTCGAGAGGCTGTGAAGCACCGCCTCTCGGTCAGACTTGCGTTCCCGCTCCTCGTCTTCTTCGTGCGCGTACTCTTCTTGTTTCTCGGACCGATCAGGAGCCACTACAAAGATAACGTCCCCATGAAAGGCGGACTTCTCATCCTTTCGAACCACATCGCCGACGTCGATCCGCCCATCGTGCAACTCGCCTGTCCTCGCATGATCCACTTCATGGCCAAGAGCGAACTTTTCGAGATACCGGTCCTCAGGCACTTCATCAAGTGGTTCCATGCGTTTCCGGTGAAAAGAGGCGAGCCCGATCGCGCCGCCATCAAGCACGCGATTTCACTTGCGCAGTCAGGCGAGGCCGTCTGCCTCTTCCCCGAAGGTCAAATCAGTGAAACTGGCGCTCTCCAACTGCTCATGCCTGGCGCGGCACTGATCGTGCGCAAGGCAAAGGTGCCCGTTGTCTGTTGCGGCATCAGAAACTCGAACCGCGTCATGCCTTATCGAAAGGTCGTTCCAAGGCCCGGTTTCTGCTTCATACACGCCCGGTGGGGGCAGGCGCGCACCTTTGATGAAAGTGCGACGAACGAAGAGATCATCGCCTGGGCAAAATCTG
>CAYYZP010000332.1:0-5452 GCA_964476165.1 uncultured Fimbriimonadaceae bacterium | reverse complement strand
CCCCATACAAGTTCAAAAGGCACCGGAGACTCGACTCGGAGCCGACCGGATTCCAGCGCGACAACAAGGGCGCCTTTGGGATGGTCGATATGGGCTTTGAATGCGGTCAGTTTTCCGGGCTTGGGGGCGATTCTGGCCCTTGCCCAACCTTGCTCAGTGCTTGTGACCCCAGCAAGTATCTGAAAAAAACCGAGCAGCGGGTGCGCGGACCACGCGTGGCAGTCGGAGCGCGTCGGTTCTGGACTCTCGGCAAAAGTAGTCAGTCCGTTGTGTAGCATTTCGTTCCATGGCGCAAGGTGCGAAAGATAATCCTCGGGCTGCATCGCCAGGTGCTTGTAGTACGAAAAGTAGACCGTACACTTTGCGCCGCCTTGCAGTTCTTGTTCGGGCCATGCGCCGTTGCTTTCCCCCACCGCGTCCACGCAAAGACGATAGATGGATTCCGCGTGCTCGCTCGGCTTTTTGTTCGGGTCGTCTTTGTGATAGGCAAGTCCCTTGACTTTCTTTGTGGACTTGCGAATTTCTGATCGCACTTTCTTCAACTTTGCACCGTCGCCCACCATGCGCGCGTAGGAAAGTTCTGCCAGCCATTTCGTGAAACGGTGCAATGACGCCTTCGCTTTTCCCGGTGGCTCTCCCCAATGCCAAGTCGGCACCCAGTCGGCAAACGTCCAGTACGCCTCTTCGTCCGGTGCCTCGACGAGCCTGTCCCAAGCCTCCAAAACCCCCTTTGCCAGGTTCAAATGTCGCTCTGAGACCGGGTGCGGGTCGTAAAGCCATTGGTCGTACAGCATCATCACCCACCACAGGCTGAAAGGCGGAATCACCTGCACTTGCCTGCTCGGATAGCGGCTTTGCGTGAGGCCGTCGGGCATGACGCTTTGCGCGATCTGGTCGATGGCATTGCGCTGTAGCGCGCGGTCGGTACACAAGTAATAACCGATCAGCGCTTGAATGCGCGTATCGCCGACGTACTGCAACTGTTCGTAATAGGGGCAGTCGAAATACGTTTCGCCAGCACACCGCTTGACGGTTCTCAACGCGGCGTTCCAGATTTCTCCAGTACCTTCAGCGATGATCGATGACGAAACTTGATAGGGATAGCCCGTTTCCATTACCCCCACCTGCTCCATGACTGCTGGCTTGTCGCTTTCAAGTCGCACATACCGAAACGTGCGCCACCATAAGGGCTCGAACGTCCTCGTCTCACCATCAAGGATAAAGACGTCCTGATACCCCCACATCTCTTTGCCGTCGATCTCGTCGCGGTTTCCTTTGGTGCCCCCAGGCTCGAAGAACGACTCGGCGTACGTGACAGTCACCCGCGACCCGCTTGGCCCGGTGAGCATGAAGCGCGGATAGGCGGTAAGCAGTTCTCTATAGTCGAGAATCAGGGCCGCTTTAGGTTCAATGGTGCCTGAGCCGGAGCGAATTCGAGGCTGGGCCGCCCTTTCTTCATAGAGCATCGCGGGCAGTCGACTTGGCACCAGCGTCCAAGGAGTTCCCCCTCCTCCACCCCCTTTTGAAACGGCATTGCAAATCTCGTTTGGCGTTCGCCAGTCCAATCCAGCGTCGGCTCCTGTTTCAAACCCCCACCCGAGCGACCTTGCGTCAATGACTTCTCCTGGGCCGACGTCGATGTAGAACGGCCCGACCTGACTGTGCAACATGTCGAACCCCCACCCAGGAATTCTTGCGACCTCCCAGCCCCCCCTTCCCCCCCCCTCAATGTCGACGACGAGCCCTTGTCTAGCAGTGTGCTGCGCCATCGGAGCGTAGCGACCGAAGTTCCACGCGAGCGCGACGATCCAGTTGTCGCCTTCGTGCAAAAACCGCGCGATGTCGTAGGTCTCGTAGTGCCAATTCAGCAAATCGCCCCGCTGCGGCCCCATTCCGACGAGGCTACCGTTGACAAAAAGCCGATACCGCTGGTCCGAACTGATCTTGAGGAGCCGCGAATTCAAGACATCCGAAACCACAAAACTTCGGCGAAAAACAAAAACGCCAAGATCCCCTTCTGGGTGCTGGCTGAAACTGATCCATTTTGCGGGCCATTGTCCGGCCACTCGGCTCACCGAGTCCCTCGGCTCGCACGAGTCAGGAGTTCATTGAAGTCGGCAACGTCGTCGAAGTCTGCCGCCGTGCTCGCGTCACAGCCTGTGAACAACATCACTTCCGCACCGAACAACTGACTGAGGCGTCGCTCCGCTTCATCAAACGAGATCGCCCGCAGCACATATTTCACGAACGTCCCCAACCCTAACCGCCGGAGCATTGAGAACTGGCTCTTTCGAGAGCGCGACATCGCCTTGATGATCGCGTGCGCTTTCCTAAACGCCGCTGGAGTGGATGCAAAGAGCGCTCCCGAAACGTGTGGGCCCTCTTTGAGCCTAATCGGCTTGGTCGAGAGACGCGGGAACGCCTCTTCAAAGTCCTCAAGCGTCACAAGCCCAGCCGCGAGCCAGTTCGACGTGCGACCCCCCACCCGCTTTTCTATTTCGCTTGTAAACGCGATGAGCGATGCAGGTTCTAGAAACGGAGTGTCCGCAGGAAGGAACAAGATCGCGTCCATCTTTCCGACTTCTTTCGCCCCCACCGAAGCGTTTTCAAATTGTCCCTCGTGCTCCAAAACGAAGTAACCGTGTTTGACCTGCGACTTCACGTCCTCACCGCTCACGGTCACACACTCAACGAACCCTGCGTCCCGCACAGCGCTCAGCGTACGCGCAAGGCTCGTCTGGCCACCTAGAGATGCTAAGGCTTTCCTACTTGTTCCCAGTGCGCCTTTCAAAGGGTCAGTGACGTGGCCCCCGGCAAGCACGACGACTCCCCACTTCACTGCGGTTCCCCCAGATTGATCTTGAGCATTTTGAAATCTTTGGCGCCCTCGGCCCGACTCGAACGGGCGGCCAACAGCTTAGAAGGCTGCTGCTCTATCCACTGAGCTACGAGGGCTCGGAGGCTAAAGTCTACCGTTCGAATTCCCGCTCTTCGATCAACTGGCGGATTTCCCCAAGCGTCGCGTCCAGTGCCCCTCGGTGCTGCTTGAGCATCCCCTGGCACTGGGTTGCGATCTCCGCGCGGCTCTCGGCGGAATTAAGAACCCCGAGCCAGTGGACCGCCAACTGCGAGACCGATGCGATGCGCGTTCCGACTCCCGCACGCTCACACGCCTCCTGGATCGATGCAAAGTGCCCGCGATTGGGACCGTAACTCACGGGAATGCCCCATTCGAGCGGTTCGATCACGTTGTGCCCCATTCCAAAAAGCGCTCCGCCGACGTAAGCCGCTTGTGCAAACTTGTAGGCGTAACTGAGTTCGCCAAAACTGTCGAGGATATAAACGTTGGCCCCCTTGTCCATCTTTGATCGAAGGCTGACCGTTAGGCCACGCAGACTGCAGACTTCCGCAACTTCGGCAGCGCGCGAAGGGCGACGTGGTGCAAGAATTAATCTTGCGTCTTCAGTCTTCTTGACGCTTAAGAACGCCTCGATTACAAACGTCTCCTCTTCAACACTGTCTGTGCTGCCAACGGCAAGGAGCGGCGTCGAGCCGGCGGTACTCAGCCAGCGTTCAAGGCTCGCTGCTTTCTCAAGATCGATCGGCAGATGGCTGAGGTCGAACTTGATGTCGCCCACGGCCTCCGCCCGTGTCTTTTCGCTCAACAGCGGCCTTGCGTTTTTAAGATAAGTGCTGTTTTGAAAGAACACCGCGCGAAAACCCCTCAGCAACCATCTGTAATACGGCCGCCCGAACACGAAGAAGAACTTGCGCGGTTTGCATCGACCGTTCACGAGCACGACGTCCGCGCCGCAACAACAGTTCGCACGCACGAACACCGGAAACCGAAACCGCTCGAGCATGACGACGATGTCTGGTTTCACAAGACGCATCCATCGCGCGACCGGATATATCCAATCGTAAGGCCAATAGACCACCGACTGGCTCGGATGCATCTTGAGAATGTGTTCGACGGTCTGCTTGTCGCGGATCGCCCACGTTATCTTTGGCTCGGAACCGGAGCCGCGCAACGCTTTCGTCATTTTGTCGACGATCAGCACTTCTCCAAAACTCGCCCCAACAAGCACGATGTGCGGACCCTTGCGCTCGTGGAGCGCTTGCGTTAGGTGAGGAGTCAAGAGCCGGATCGTCCACCGGTCTCTGACGAGCGCCTCCTTCTTGAACCGGAAAGTGGAGCGGCGCAACCGGTGGAAAAGCGAGAACGGCGACCAAAGAACGAGGACGAGGCTCCAAAAAACAAGCGCCGGGTCGTACCAGCATCGTGCTGACTTGTCCGTCGCCGTCCTTGCTCCGTAGTTCGCCTTTGTTATACTCATAAAGCGTCTGCTTTGCGCGCCCTTTTGCTTGACTTTACCTTACGGTATAGACGGGGCTTGGAGCCTGCAAGTCCTCTTAAATCAGGGTGATCAGAGTCACTTCGGCAGGGCAGAACAGCCTCGCAGGCGGGCCGGTCGTCCCCACGCCGCGCGAGACGTAAAGCGGCACCGACGTCGACGGAAAGAACCCGGAAAGATACTTCTTGCCGAGCGTCGCGGTCATCGGCGGCCATCCCCAAGGTGCGACGAACTGCCCGCCATGACTGTGGCCCGAAAGCATCAGGTCTGCGCACGGCGGGAGCGTGTCTACCATGTCTGGCTCGTGCCAGACGATGACGACCGGATGACGATAATCGACGCCGTAGTGTGCGCCGATAGGGTCCGAAGCGTTTTCACACGCGGAGTCCACCCCCACCCAATTGATCCCTTTGTGGATCCAACACTCGTTGCGCAAGAGGCGCGTTCCTACTGCTGAAAATAGTGGGCGCAAGAACTCCGGATCGCCACTGTAATAGTCGTGGTTCCCCGGCACGGCCAGCGATGGGCCATCGTAATCGAGCATCGGCTCGAGCGCATCGAGAACAAGATCTTCGGCCCCGGGCTTCCAGACGTTTACAAGGTCGCCGCAAAAGACGATCATGTCTGGATCTTCATCGACAAGGAACTCGATCGCCTGGCGGGCGAGTGCCATCGATCCAGGCTCGGAAATGTGGGTGTCGGCGATCAGCCCGATTCTAAAGCCCGAGAGGCTAGAAGGCCATGCCGCCAAGCTTAAAACCGGTCTTTCTCGTCGGAGTTTGTTTGCTTCGAAGAGGGCGCCGTACAGAAGAATCCCGGCCCCGGTCACTATCGACCCGGTCAAAATTTTGTCTAACCGCAACTGGTTCCGCCTCGACGGAAGGTACCACGGCTTGCGCTTCGTCCGCCGGACTCGGATCGGGCGGCTCGTCCCCGCGGGTGACCTGACGCAAAATCAGATCGGCTTGGTTTCTGAGCGCGATCAGACTGTCGCGCTCCTCGCTCGTGGCTCGTTGGACCGGGCGGTCCAATCGGAGCGGGCCCATGAGGTCGCCCGTTCTGCCCGAGTCTTCTAGCCCAAGGACGTGGCCGAGTTC
>CAYYZP010000331.1:0-1504 GCA_964476165.1 uncultured Fimbriimonadaceae bacterium | reverse complement strand
CCGGCTCATCCCGCTGCCGTCGATGGGAACGGCACTACCAGCCTCGACCCCCACCTGGTCTTCGAGGAACTTCGTCAGCCGCTCGCTCGCCTTGGCATAAGGCTTCTCCCCAAGAGGGTCGTTCTTGCCAGCGCTCATTAGTAATAGGTGCTCGGCGTACGAGTTGTCGCTTTTCTCAAGACAGAACTTAAGGGCCTCTGCCAGAGTATCACCTTCCAGCGTGAAATCGGAGGCGCGGTCAGGCACGGTCTCGCTGTGGACGATCGTTCCACCGAGAAACTTTGCGGCGGTCACGTCCGGGTCGGGCATGGCGAACGCCTCGATCATGCGGCCTTCACCTGGGATCGCTCCTTTGGCCAATACGAAACGCTTTTCCGGATAATAAGTCAATGACATTGCGCCCGACTCCGGTATGTGCCGCACGGTCAAGCGATATTCGTCATCGAGTCTCGGGATCGTACCGCCGCGCGACCACACCTCGAACCCCCCCCTGTCGAAACTCAGCGCAGTGATACGTGGCGCGTAGCGGTTCGGGAGATCGTCCCATTCCCAGGAGGGGGGTATCCCTGGCGAATAGGCTTGGCGCACATAGATCGCCGAGTCGATCCTAATGCCGAACCTGGCCCTGATCGCGACCAGTTGCTCGCGCTTGATGGTCGGGTCGCCGGGCGCGTCGACGAAAAACTTGTTCGGCTCCTTCCAAAACCTCGTCTTGGGTCGAAACTCTGCGCCGAGTGTGGAAAGCGCGTAGACCGCTACGAGGATTTTCTGGTTGCTGGCAGGGACGAGCCGTATGTCGCCAAGATTTTCGTAAAGGACCTTTCCTTTCATGTCCGCGACATAGACGCCCGTCAACGAACCCTTGAGCGCGGGTGACGCAAGTAGGGAATCAATCGGGGAGGATCTGGCCGTTAGGCAGATGATGACCGCGCCTAAAACCAATCTCACTCTCCTTCGAAGACGGGCTCGGTGACGTGTTCAATCGATCCAGCCTCGATATCGCGCACCATGCACCTGGCAAATTCGCGCAGTTCCGGTTCCGGATCGTCCTTGGACGCCTTTGTCAATGTCTGCAAGATTTTTTCCTTCGTGATCGGGAGCCACTCGGCCAAGTGGAACGCCGCGTGGATCGCAGACCGCCTCCCATATTTGCTTGGCGCATCTACGCAAACGAGCAACGCATCGGCGGCAGGCTCTGTGCAAATATGACCACCAAGCACGACACCAGCCTTATATATCGTGCGGGCATAATCGTCCGTTGCGTCCCAAACGAGCCCTTTGATCGCATCGACGACAGTTTGTTGTCCATCGGGGCCGGGAAAAAACGCGGGCAGGTCTTCGAACATGTCGAGCACGCACCACTGCGCGATCCGCCGGGCCGGGTGGCGATTGTCTTTGATGACTTCGACGAGCGCCTTCGAGAAAAGTCCGGTGCTTGCCCGAGTCTCGATGATCGTGTGCGCCCCGCTCGCAACGTCGCGGTCGGTGCAATAAAGCAGTTTCA
>CAYYZP010000330.1:0-4618 GCA_964476165.1 uncultured Fimbriimonadaceae bacterium | reverse complement strand
AATCCTTGAAATAGGACACATCGGCCGTCCGCCCCCCTAAAGTTACCGGCCAACTCTGCCGAAGACCCTAATACGCCGCCTCAGAAAAGGCAGCGAAAACCTAAAGCAGGTTGTGAGAGATGCAGACGCAAAACATCGAGTGCCAGATCGCCCAAGCCCAATTGCGGCGCTATTTGATGGGCGACGATCTGCCCTACGCGCTGGTCGCCGACCTTGAGACGCACCTCAAGCACTGCCCCGGCTGCATGGAGATCGCCCGCCAAAAACGCGAGTCGCTCAAGGGCGTGCTCGCCAGCGAGATCACGGGCCGCAAGTTCTCTCAGCCCACCGTCCAGAAGACCCCCACCAAACAGCGCGAGAACCTCAGAGAGGCGATCTCCGCCGGCACCGCCGCCGTGCAGAGCCCGACCGACGTGTTCTCATTGCCGGATTCAGAATTCAAGATTGAAAAGCAGAAGAAGGTCAAGGTGCACTCGCGCAAGACAATTTACTACAGCATTGGCCTCGCAGTCATGCTCGTGCTGATGAGCACGGTCTTCCGAGACCCGACGAAACTCTTTGGCCCAAGGGCCGCGACGATCCAAAAGGACACCCCCCCCGTAGAACAACCCGTCGAGAACTCTGCGCCAGTCGTTGAGACGCCGACCGTAACCCCAGAAGTCACGGTAGCGACCGAGCCAGCGCCGCAAGAGACGACCACCACGACGCCCCCGGTCCAAGCGACCCAGAACAAGTTGGAGACTGACGGCTTTATCGTCGCCGACTCCATCGAAGGCACCAAGGTCGTCAAGAAAGACCCGCCGCCCGCTCCAAAGCCGACCGTAAAGAAGGCTTCGACCAACTCCGGATCGACCAACTCGATCAAGGTCTATCCGCCCGACTCCAAATGACTCTTGCACCTACAAGGACAACTATGAAAAAGACACTTTTGACACTGATGCTTGCGATGGCGAGCCTTTCTTTCGCCCAAGACACACCGACGACCGAGATCGCAACGACTGAAGGTCTCGTCACGATCGCCTCAAAGGGTGCAGACGTGAGGAGCGTTCTTTTCGACCTCTGCACACAGAGCAAAAAGAACTTCGTCCTCGAGCCAAACGTTTACTTCATCCTCTATCTTTCGCTCGCGGGAGTGGAGTTCGAAGAGGCTTTGAACATCGTGTGCAACACATCGAGCCTCGAATATCAGATTGAGAACGACATCTACTTCATCAGTAAGAAGAAAGCGTCCGTCGTCCCGCAACCGAAGCCGACAACGATCGCACCGGTCGTGACCAAGCCGACGCCAAAGCGCGGCAAACTCACCGCCGCAGATCTCGAGGCCCGGTTGACGACCCGCTTTTCCAAGACCCCGATCACTGACGTGTTCAAGGCGATCGCCGAACAGACAGGGGTCGAGATCGTGATTGACAAGGACGTTCCGGCCTTCCAACTGGACGCTTACTTGATCGACACGTCCCTCCAATACGCGCTTGACGTGCTTTGCCGCTCGACAGGGCTCCTATACAGCCTCACGGACGACAAGCAGGTGCGCATCAGCAAGAAATAGAGCAAACACGCAGGGCAAGAGGAACGGGCCCCGCCTTCGTGCGGGGCCTCTTTTTCCTCGCAGGGCCTTTAAACGTCAGTTAAAATGAGAGAGCCTATGAGTCGTCGCTGGCAAGAGGTCGCTTTAAAGGTCGGGGTCTTCTGGATCCTGATCCCCGTTTCCGTTGCGGCGGTCGGTTACTTTGTAGTGGGGTGGCTGACGACCAAGGACAAGCCTGCCAAAGCGACGCGCGTTGCGCAGCCAATAACCCAACCGACTCGCGAGGCTTCGGCGAAAGACGAAAAGTGGGCGATGCCCGATCCGCCGCAAATCGATATTTCCGTCGAGAAGGTCGAGGAAGAAGAGGAGCCGCCCAAGCCGGAAGAGGAAGCAAAACCTGTCGAGATCGAAGTGCCCGAGGGAGAAGAAGTCGACGAAGCCGGTGTCGGCGGGTTCGTCAAACCGCCCCCCCCAGGTGGGGGCGAATCCGGCACCTCCACACCCCCATCCGCTGAAGGCGATGGCGGAGAAAGAGCCATTTAAGTCTTATCTGTCCGATCCAAATTCATAGAACTTCTCAGCGTTCTGCGTGGTCATCTCAGCGCAGGCTTCACTCGAAAGATCGAGCGCAGCAGCAAGCCCATCGTTGACGAGCGACACCCATGCGGGACGGTTAGGCTTGCCGCGGTGGGGGACTGGCGACATATAAGGGCTGTCGGTCTCAACCAGTATCCGATCGCGCGACACAGAGCGCGCGATCTCCCGCAGAGCCTCGTTCTTGGGATAAGTGATGGGGCCGTCAAAGCCAAAGTACGCATCGAGCGCCACGGCTCGTTTGGCGTGAGTCCCGTCGCCCGCAAAGCAGTGGAACAGGTACTTGAGGGGGGGGCGGTCTTCGAGATAGGTCAGTAGTTCGTCATAGGCGTCCCTACAGTGGAACACGACAGGCTTTCCTTTATCCCGTGCAAGGTCCATGTGATCCGTGAGACAGCGCTCTTGTTCTTCAGGCGTCGACTTGTCCCAATAAAAGTCGAAACCGATCTCCCCCACCGCAACGACTTTAGGATGTTTGAGCATCTCATCGATCGCCTTCAAACAATCAGATCTGTAATGGGCCGCGCTCGTGGGATGCCAGCCGACGACAGCGAACACACAATCGAACCGATCGGCGAGCGATATCGCTGAACGGCTCGAGTCCTCGTCAGTCCCGATCACCACCAACTTCTCCACCCCTGCGTCCTGCGCCTCGCGGATCGTCGCGGCGGGGTCAGGAAACGCCTTGGAGTCGTTCAGGTGACAATGAGTGTCGATCAACCGCACGTTCGAGGTTTACCTATTAGGGGCTATCGCCCGCCCATCAGCACGAAGCCGGCCCAGTTGCGGGGGTGTCGGGTCTTGAGGTCTTGGAGGAGGGCGAGTTGGGCCTGTCTAAGCGCTGTCAGTTTTGTTCCGTCCTCTTGGCCGGGCTTCCAGGCTGTGTAGAACTTTTCAAAAAGAGTCTTCGTCGCGGTGTCAGGGACCTTGAAGAGGCTCATGACGAGCGTCTTCGTGCCTGCGAAGCGGAACGCGCGCTGTAGTCCAAATACGCCTTGTCCCAGACGAAAGTCGCCGCGCCCAGTCTCGCAACCGCTCAGCACCACCAACTCGGTTCCGCGAAGATCCATTTGAGAAAGTTCGAGCGCGGTCGCCCAGCCGTCCGACATGCCTGACATCCTGAGCGCCTTCTCGTCGTTCGCTCCGGCCATCACCAGCCCCGAGCGGAGCATCGGAGAGTCCGCCGCCTGCAGTCCTCCACCCAGCCGGTCGTCGATTAGCGCCGTTTCCTTCTTGAACGTGGGGGGGTAGAAGAAGCCGTGCGTCGCTATGTGCAGGACGCTCGGGCTCCTCACGGCCATCAGGTTCTCCTCCGTCGCGTCGGCGCCCGTGGTGGGGGTCGTGCCGAGCAGCCGCGCCACAATGTCTCCCTCTTCTCTCGCGCCGCTCAGCGGCTCCCACCTGTCGGTGCCCCCACCGCCACGGAAGGGGGCGACCTGGAACGGCTTCATTTCCAGTTCCTTCGCCGTCGCGTCGAACGCCGGCGCAGAAAAAACGACCGCCCCGCCTTGCGGAACGGGCGTCCCGCCTGCATTGGGAGGGCGAGCGTCCTCGCGAGCCGAGGCTACAAGGTCCCTGCCAGAGCCGACGGTGCTCACCAGTGTCGTCTCAACGAGATATTTTCCATCGTCCCCCACCAGCGCCGAGAACGGAAGTTGGTGCAGCGAGGCGTCCGGGGCGACGACTAGGTTCTTCGGCACGTCCCCGAGCGGCCTGATCAGCAGCCCATAAAGTTCCGCCCCCACCTTTCGCAGTTCCTCCTCGCCCCCACCCGCTATAAGAGTCTGGAACGCCCCCACCCGGTCGTCGATCTCCCTGGCCGGTCCCAACCTCACCCACCTTGGCTCCTTGTCTCTCTCCAATACGAACGCGCCGTACTCGTCCTCGGTCTGGACCCTCTTCTCGAAGTCCCACCCGTACACCCGCTGGTACTCCACCAGCGCAGCCCCCACCGGTATCCCAGCCTGCACGTCTCCCACCGTGAACTCCTCCGGCTCCCCGATCCTCGGGTCCTTCGCCTTCAACAATTCCGCCATTTCCCGCCGCGCCTTGTCCGTCGCAACCCTGAGTTCCAAAAGACGATCGTCAAAAGCCTTCTCGTCCCCACCCGCCTTCCGCGCCTGCACCCAGTCCGTCTCCTTTTTCTGCGCAACGTTGAAAATGGACTTTACATGTAGGACATCTATATCCGACCCAAGGGCATTGCCGACAATGTGCATTCTTGCCTCTGCTACTGCGCCTGAACCCCTAAGGGAAGTTAATCGCTTGTACACCTGACGGAACTGTTCTTGACCGTCCAGATATCCGATGCCCGCAAACGCATTTGCACGCCTCTTGTCAAGTTCTATGTAACTACCGGAGATCGTGCTTGCGCTTTCGACAACGAGCAGGTTATCAAAGTACCGCGACAAGTAGTTATACGCCAAGTCCGAGTCGCCACGGCCACGCGCGACCTGTCCCAGATTCTTGAGGCTGTCTGCGACATATAGCGAACCA
>CAYYZP010000329.1:0-2165 GCA_964476165.1 uncultured Fimbriimonadaceae bacterium | reverse complement strand
TGCGCGTGGTGACGCGCGCGCCCTTTGTTCCGCGCGGGCCCTTGGTGACCTGCACCATGAGTTCCTGTCCTGGCTTGATGAGTTCTCTGATCTTTCTTCGGCGCAGTTCGCTGCGACGGATGCTGGCCGGACTGCTGTCCCCCCCTTCATCGGGGAGAATGTCGGCGACATAGAGGAACGCGTTGCGCTCAAGTCCGATGTCTACGAACGCAGCGTCCATGCCGGGCAGCACGTTTTGGACGATGCCCTTGAAGATGCTGCCGACGACGCGCTCCTCGCGCTCGACGCGGTACTCCATGAGTTTGCCGCCCTCGATTACGGCGATGCGCGTCTCGCGGCTGGCACAGTTGACGACGATCTCGATCTTTGATGGTGCGCTACTAGCCCGCTTTGCGGACGAAGGGCGCGATGGTCTTGGGTTTCTCAAAATCTAACTTCCTTATTGGACGGGCTTCCATATCGGCGGAGGGCTCTGTCGGGGCCCACTCTTTCGCCGAGAGCGCACGGTCCAAAAGCAAATGTTACCTGGAAAAGACAGATCGTCCCCCTCCCACATTCGGCAACAAACACAAGGCAGGGGCCAAATTGAACCTCTGCGAAGTCAAAGTGAGTCTATAATGAACGCGGCTAGACGAATTGTCTGGCTTGTGGATGGTGTTGTATGAAAATGCGAACTGTACTTTTATTTCTTTTGGCTCTTTTGACCTTTGTCGGATGCGGCGGTGGCGGCGGGGCGACCGTCATCGGAGGACTGAACGTGTTCCTGACCGACGACATGAGTACGGGCTATGACCATATTTGGGTCAGCGTTACTAAGATCGAGATTCAAAACGACACAGGGACGTACTACACGCTTTATACGAACACTTCTGGCGAGGTCATTGACCTAGTGAGCCTCAATGACGGCGCGGCGCGATTTCGGTATATGTCGACCCATGGCCTCCCGATCGCAAGTTATCTGAGCATTAAGATCACGATGGACACGGACCTTGTCGTGATACCGACGGGCTTGGCGGGCGTCGACTGTGTGTTCGCACCGGCGTTCGACGCAGGTGGGGGACTATCCGCCGTCTCCTTTGATCTTTCTCCGGAGTTAGGGTTTATCGGCTCTGACAACATTGCGATCGATTTCGACCTTCCCAACTGGGTCCGCGCAGGGAGCGTAGTGACGCCGGTGATCGTGGAAGGCGACCCCACGACGGCTAGCGATCCCTCGCGTTGCGAGGAGGATGACTACGAGGGAACCGTCTCTTCGCTCTCGGGCACGGCTCCAAGCCAGACTTTTACGATGACTGGCGCCGAAGGGACTTTCTACGTCGAGACCGATGCCTCGTCGTTCGTGTATCGTGAAGACGGTTCAGGGAGCCCGACTCTTGCGAGCGGACAGCGCGTCGAAGTGACGGGCGTCTTCGTTATGTCAGATAGCCGGATTCTCGCAACGAGCGTCAAGATCGAGGACAGCAACACCGACGACGACGATGACCAGGGTATTAAAGGGACGTCGAGCGAGGTCGACGAAGTCGCCCACACGTTCGATGTGACGACCGACGATGCCGAGGGCCTGGTTCCGAGCGAGTCGATCGTGCATGTGACGACGACGACGGACACTCGGTTCTTCACGGCGGCCGGCGTGCTGATGTCGCAGGAAGAAATGTATGCGATTCTGTTGTCTGGTCCTCAAAACGTGGAGGTCGAGGGCGTCTACACAGCAGGCACGAACACGCTTGCGGCGGCAAAAGTCAGACTTCATCCAGAGGAGGGTGACGACCATGAGGCAACGGCCTTTGGAAACGTCACGACGATCGCTGCCATTGATGGCTCGTTCGGACTGACTTTGGACACCTGGTTCGGATTTGTCTCCTCGGCTGGCGCGGCGTTGTCGGTGCAGACGAACCTCGAAACAGCCTTTGAAGACGAAGACGGTAACGAACTGACTTCTGAAGAATTCTTCGTTCTGTTGATCTCCGGGGCGTTCGTCGAAGTTGAAGGCATCATCGACGGAGGCGTCCTCGTCGCCGATCAAGTGTCGATCGAAGCGCTCGATGGAAGCGCCGAGCCCGAGGCGCGGGGCTACGTGACGGCGTTTGATTCATTGGCCGACACGGTCACCGTTTCGCTCTTCGAGTGGCACGGTTTCTCATCGACGTTCGGCGGCTCGATCGTGA
>CAYYZP010000328.1:0-8493 GCA_964476165.1 uncultured Fimbriimonadaceae bacterium | reverse complement strand
CCGGCGACTCATGAACTCCGGCGACATCGTGTGCATGGACGCGGCGGGCGAGTACCACGGCTATTCTGCCGACGTGACGCGCTCTTTTCCTGTGAACGGAAAGTTTTCGCCAGAGCAAAAGGCGATCTATGAGATCGTCCTGGCGGCGACGGACGCGGGAATCGCCCAGTGCAAGCCAGGATCCAACCGCGGAGCCGTGACGCAGGCTGTCAACAAAGTGTTAGTCGAGGGCCTGACCCGTCTTGGCATCATCGCCAATGAGCAGGGTCTCAATACTTACTACATGCACGGGTGGGGGCACGGGATTGGTCTCGACGTCCACGATCCATGGCCGACCAACACTTTTGCGGCAGGCATGACGTTTACGGTCGAGCCGGGAATCTATATCAAAGAGGGAAGTCCATGTGACAAGAAATGGTGGAACATCGGCATCCGCATCGAAGACGACATTCTAATCACCCCCACCGAACACGTCAACATGTCCGCCGCCGCCCCACGGACGATCGCAGAGATCGAAAGGGTGATGGCTAGGAGATAATTGCCCAGAAACTGCCGTTGGGCGGTACGCTTATCTTCATCCGGGCGTCCACACTCGAAGAAGCCGCTGAGCGGATTGCAATAGCAATTGAATTCGGATTCTCTCACTTAGCGCGACCCGTCCGCATTGAAGAAGCAGCCTCTGAAGCCGGTTATTCCGCATTCCATTTTCAGCGACTCTTTCGGATTCTCTCTGGAGAATCGTGGGCCGGGTTTAATCGCCGACTAAGGCTTGAACATGCTGCGTCAATCCTTCAGCAGACTCGGCGACCGGTGTTCGTAGTTGCACTCGAATCGGGCTTCGAGGGATCCGAACCGTTCGTTCGAGCGTTTCGAGCAGCATATGGTTCTACGCCTGGTGCCTTTCGACGCACGAGAACGGAAACCCCATTACTCCCGTCTCCCAGCGGGATGCACGCTTTCCGCGACCTCGCTGCTTCATTTCGGCCCAAAGTAGCCAAGACATAGATCGTTGATCCGCACTCCCCACCCAGCACTCAATCCAAGTGGTACTCCTGACGGGATTCGAACCCGCGATCTTCGCCGTGAGAGGGCGATGTCCTAAACCGCTAGACGACAGGAGCGACCGGGCTTGATTTATACCAGAGGCGGAGAGGGAAGAGTGGGGAGGGGAAGGTACGGGGTGCGAGTTCCAAGGTGCGAGGTTGTGAGGTGCAGGCCCCTATTTCGAAGCAACGGGGAGCGGGCGCATGGGCTTGTAGGTCCAGGTCCGAACAAGGTTCGCCTGATCGGTCGAGTGCGGCTCGGATTCTGCGGCACCGGGTGAAGCCACGCTACGACCGACTGGTGGCGAGAGCAATTCGAAGATCTGAATGTAGGTTCCGCGATTGACATAGGGAATCGGATCAAGACCATGCACAGAAATCGTGCTTGGCACAAAGCCCCATTTTGATGAATCGTCGCCGTACTGCGCCATCAATCCAGCCGTCGCAGCCGCGACGGACTTCTCCATGACTTCTTTCTTCGACCGACCACAAAGAAAATCATATTTCGTCTCACCGTTGAACGCTTTGAGAATGACAGATGGTTGAACGACCAACTGGAAAATCTCTGGCTGGATGAAGGAACCGACGGCGGGCTTGAATAGTTCTTTTCGAAGTTCGCGCACTGTCCAGTTGTAGACCCGTGCCCCCACCGAGCCCTCAATCTCCCATCCGTCATACGCCACCAGCGAGCGAAGTACAGTATCGCCGTTTGTGTCGATGACCCCACTGATGAAAGGCATCAGGCGCGTCATTGTCGCCGACTCGCGCCGCGCGACCGTCCAGACGGCCTTCTCCATGTCCTCGATTCCTATTTTGCCCGTCGGAAGCGCGGCTATCAGCGCCTCGTTCCTAAAAGGCGAGCCCCAGACGGGCGTGTCCATGTTCGGCCAGTCCTCCGACGCCTTGTTGTTCCAGTTGACGAGCAGCCCGCTCTTGACCCCTTTCGTATGGGGCATCGACGCCGCCGAGATGAATCCCTGCCACTCCGTTTCCGGCCCGCTAGGGAGAGGGAAGCGAGGATCGTAGCCCTTGGCGCGAACGGGGACGAGCCCCGCATAACGATAACCGGTCTCCCCCCCCACCGTCGCATAAAAATAGTTGAACGTCACCGGAACTTTGCTGATCGCCTTGTGAAGATCGTTCGGAGATTTCGCGTCATAGGTGTCCATCAGCGCGGAGACGCCGCTCAGTTCGCGGTTCCAAAACGACGAACGCACACTATAGACTGTGTCCCCCACCTTGCTGTCCAAAATGACCGGGCCGTAGTGCGTCCGCACGACTTCGACGATGACTGGTTCGGCTCCTTTCACTTGGATAGGGCGCGCAATCTTTATGAGTGTCTTCTTCGTCTTCCCATAAACGTACTCGTCTTCGCCGGATCGTTTTGAAAAGTACACGTCCTCGATGTCCGCAACGCCGCTCGTGAGCCCCCAAGAGAAATAAGGCGTCGCGCCAATGGCCACGATGGGCACTCCCGGCACTCCAATTCCTTCGACCGAGAACTCGGGGCACTGCAGGGCCACTTCGTAGACCACGCTAGGGTCGGTGTGACCCATCTGCGGGCCAGAGAGCAGCAGAGCCTTGCCCGTCTGGGAGCGTGAAGGACTCACCACGATCGCGTAACTGCCGACTTTGAACGGAGCACTCAGGTGCTCGGCGATCAGATGCGTTTCCTCTGCAGAAGCAAGTTGGATCGCGGGCATGAGTTCGAAGACGTTGGTAGCCGGAAGAAGTGCGAAGTGCGCCTCAGTCTGCTTTCTCGTCACGGTTGGAAACGCCGCGCGGGTGGGGGCGCCCCAATCGTCCTCCTTAGTGAGCGTCGGGACGGAGGCGGGATCGTTCTGCCAGGCGAGATCGTCCATCACGTCGAAGATATTGTCCTTGCAGGGTTGGCCCTTGAGGTACAAGTAGAGCGCGTAGTTGCGGAGTTCGCCTGCCCCCCCCCGACCGAACTGCCGCATGAGTTGGATGACGATGGCGCACGAGTCAAGAGGCGTCCACGGCTCTGGATCGAACCCGTTGTGGGCATATCCTTCGGGAAGCGTCCCTGAGTCACGGCGAAACGCGATCGTCTCGTTCACTCCCCTTGCGTATTCTTCAAAAGCGGCCCGGACATTGGTGGGAAGGGTCTTGAACTGGGCCAATATCTCGTCGTCGGAATAGCCCGTCTTAGCGATTTGCTGGTCAGAGGCGAGCGCAGACCGACCAAGCACTTCAGCGAGCCGACCACGCGAAAGGCGCCGTGACATCTCCATCTGCCACAGCCTGTCCTCTGTAACAGCCTTTCCAAAAAGGAAGTACGCCTCGCCCTCACTGGTCGCTGTGATCCAAGGAACGCCGTACCCGTCGCGTTGGATGGAAGTCGGCTGCAAAGCCAGTAAGAACGCGAGCACCATGGAGCACATGGCTTATATTAGCGCGATTGAGCCTCAAGCGAGGCGAGTGACTAAGGAAGGAACTGGGTCTTGCTGCCTGTAAGCGACTTTCGACCGAGGAGTCTCATGATGGCCCAGCCCAGCCCACCGATGACTGCGACTGAAATCGCGATCCAGAAAATGGTGGTGACGAGGCTCATAAGGGTTCCAATGATTCCCGTGACGAGATTCCAAGCCATTACGACGGCGATGACGCCGAGCACTGTCGCTAGGAGGACCTTTACAACCTTCATGTCTGTCTCCAGGTAAATGTCGGCGGTTGTGCCGATGCTCCATTGTATGGGTAAGTTCCGTGCCGGACAAGACCGACTGGGACCCATTCAGGACTTCCGTCTGAAAATGGGGACCTTTGTCAGTTGGCGCAGTCAGTCGTCCGTCTGCTTCGACGGGGCTCAGCATGCGACTTCATATGACCCAAGTGTGGGTACTCTTGAATCGTGCCTCTGCCCGTCTTTCGACAGAGCCCGAGACTCGACTCGATGCTCGATTTGAACGACGCCCTGGTCGCAGACTGGCTCGTTCGGTTTTTGCAGGACGAGTGCGTGCGCAAACGGGGAGTCTCTAAAGCGGTCATTGGATTGAGCGGCGGCGTGGACTCTGCGGTCGTCGCTTATTTATGTGCGCACGCTTTTGGTCCGCCAAACGTGTTCGCGTTTTGTCTTCCGTACAAAGTTTCTTCACGCGAGTCGCTTGATCATGCGCGACTCGTAATCGATGCAACGGGAATTCAATCTCGGACAATCGACATAAGTGAAATGGTCGACGGATATGTCTTGTCAAACGAAAGCAATTCAGACGCGACGCGCATTGGCAACGTTTGCGCGCGCTGTCGAATGATCGTTCTATTTGATCAGTCCGTGAAACTCGGTGCTTTGCCGATCGGCACAGGGAACAAGACGGAGCGGTATTTTGGTTACTTCACTTGGCACGGGGACGACGCCCCCCCCATTAATCCGCTTGGCGACCTGTATAAGACCCAAGTTTGGAGCCTTGCTCGCCGCTTAGGGGTGCCCGAGGCGATCGTCGACAAGCCCCCCACCGCAGACTTGGTCAAAGGGCAGACCGACGAGGGCGATCTGGGCGTTTCATATTCTGTCGCTGACCGAATCTTGGTCAGAATGACTCTCGGCTGGAGCCAGCCGCGCCTCTTTGCGGAGGGGTTTTCGGCACAGGATGTTGAGACGGTGCGCAAAAGGCTCGACGCTACACACTGGAAACGCAATCTTCCCACGATCGCGATGCTGAGCGAGACGAGCATCAACGAGTACTTTCTTCGTCCGGTCGACTATCGCGGGTCCTCGTAGTGGAGTGTCGGCGCATTGTTGTTCGTGGGCGCGTACAAGGCGTGGGCTTCCGGGCGTTCGTGGTGAGTTGTGCTGTCGTGCATGGCGTGGTGGGGGAAGTCTGGAACACGCGGGAAGGTTGCGTAGAGGTTGTCGCCTGCTCTCCTTCGCTGGATGGGTTTGTTGCAGCACTCTATACTGGGCCCGGCCGAGTCGATGAAGTGCTCGTGAGTGCTCATGCGAGTTTGGAAGCACACGACTTCCGCATCGTGCAATCGCGCTGACGTGTCCGTTTTGGGAGTGCGCGGATTTATCCTCGATTACTCTATTGTCCATCGCCCGTTCTATCCTTACCTCTCGGTGATCAGTAGCAAAAGCGGCAATGAATCGCCACAGTCCCAAATAAGATCGCTTCGTAGTGGCAATCGGTAGCAAAGGCGGCGATGAATCGCTGCAGTCCCAAATAAAATCGCTTCGAAGCGGCAATCGGTAGCGAAAGCGGCGATATCCTTCGACGGGGCTCAGGATGACCAGCCGCACTCCCAAAATCAAATCGTCTTCGTAATCTTCGACAGCCCCTGTGGGCTGTCGGGATCGAGTCCGCGCGCACGAGCGGCCAAGAGCGCAAGCCACTGTCCGGCGAGCGCGTCGAATATCGGGGCGGTCAGCGGATCGGGCGGAGAAGGCGCGACCACGCAATGCGTCCCAGAAGTCTGGGTGCTCGACGGCGCTTCGCCAAACACAAGTGTCGCGGTTCCGTGGATCGCCAGCGCCTTCGGGCCATGCTCAAAGTCAGCAGTCGAATACGACTTGCACGGCATCAGTGCGCACTCCATCAGTTTCAGCGCGGTCTCGTGCGCCGAGCAGAACCGGTACCCGCGCGCCAGCGCAAAGATCGTCTGACTACGCAAGAACGGCCCGAGGTTTTTGGCCGCCCAATCGTGCGCGGCCCTTACCGATGCATCCGAAGGCAAGACGGGCTCACCAATCCCCCCACCCAAGGCACGAACAAGTTGATAAAGCGCTAGTAGAGTCGCGGTATACGTCTTGGTCGCGGCGACGGAAGTCTCCCCCCCCGCGCCAAGAAGAAGGCAGTGCTCGGCAGCCGATCCAAGATGAGACCCGACAGTATTCGTCAAAGCCAACGTCGTGTGACCCTGCGAACGCAAGTGCGCGATCACTTCGCTCACGTCCGGCGCGGCTCCACTTTGGGATATCCCAATTGCCAGACACTTGGGATATTTGAGGTCTGCCTTGTACCGCGTGATTACGGAAGGCGCAGACAGCGAGACCGGAATCCCCAGATGGATCTCAATGAGATACCGGGCATAAAGGGCTGCGTTGTCCGACGAGCCGCGGGCCACCAGGAGGGCCATATCGAAGCGTTTGTCCGCCAAGAACCCATTGAGTTCGTTCAAGTATCGAGCGGAATTTTCGGCCAGGACGCGAGGCTGCTCAGCGATCTCTCGCTCCATTACAAGTCCGGTCGTCACGCTCCAATGCTACCGAGTCTTGACACTGTCCGACTCATTCCGGGTAGTTTGTATGCCTACGCGCCGAAGCGGGAAGGCACCGCCGGCCGTCCTGACAATAGACAGATGATTACGTCCGTTGCTTATTTTGTGCTGTCACAGACGACCCCTCAACAGGGAACCGTCCCATATCGCGACAAGTCGATGGACCTGACGTTCGAGCGTCCTGCGGCTTGGGCCCATAAAAAGACAAAGTACGGCGAACAATTCGAATTCACGGTCTCTGATGGGACGATTGCCGTTGTTCAGATTTTCAAAACGAAATTCCGACAACCGGCGGATACTTGGCAGACGCTTCAACTCAATGTTGCCACGGACATGAAGCGCAAGGTCGCAAGGCAATGGGAAGAACAGATTCTTAGTGTGCCGCTCATGATGACGCGCATCGAATTCAAAGAGGGGGGGGTTGAGAAGGCGACGGTCGTCGGGCTCCTCTATTCAGCGACGGCGGAAAAACTTAATTTTCGTATCAATGCGACCGCCGGCACAATTGACGAGGCGGAAAACCAGTGGCGATCCGCGCTCCTCACTCTCAGGACGCTCAGCGGGGAACTGCCCGCTAAAGACGACCCGACAAAACCGCTCGTCACTGCAACCAAAAACGACAAGGGCCAGCGCATCGATAGGTTGAAGGTCGAAGAAAACAAGACCGCCACCAAGGTTCTAAACTCGGCCACGATTTTTTCACTGGGAAGAAAGGTCTCCGTTTCGCTTCCCAAGGAATGGACGATCGAACAGAACGGTGACGATGCACTCCTTCGTTCTCCTGCGCTGCTTCAAACAGTTGGACTGAAGGTCGTTCCTGGCGGGGTGCCTAACGCAGAGTCTGTCCTGGTCGAGGCCAATGCGGCGACGATCGATCAGTTTTCGCTCATTAGTCTGCGGGATGAAACGGGATGGCAATGGAACCGCGTCGGGGCACAGACACTGACCTCGGTGAGGACTGGGATCGACGCACAAGGAAAGCCTCTCACGATCGTTACCGTAGTCGCGACCAAAGGCGGTCTCGTTTGGCAGTTCCAGTATTCCGGTGGCGAAGAGAAAACTTATTCGCGCGAAAAAGGCGCCATCGACGAACTCGTGAAATTCTTGGCGCTCGAGTTCGAAGCGTGACCGTTGTTGTCAGTACGTCGAGCCCGCGTGTCAGCGTCGCACTTTTTGACGACCAGCGGGGGGTGATCGATTTCCGATCGATGGAGTCCCGGATGAACGCCAGCGGCGCAGCGCTCGAGATGTTGCAGGCCATGCTTTCAGACCCATCAAGTTTAGACACCATCGTCGCCGATCTTGGTCCGGGCAGTTTCACCGGCTCTAAGGTGGGGGTAACCATTGCCAAGACCCTTGGGTACTCGCTTAAGTGCCGCACATTCGGCGTGACCTCCTTCGACCTCGTCTGTTGCCAGTCCACGATCTTTATTCCGTCAAGGAAAGGTGAGTTTTTCGTACGCGTGGTGGGAGAAGAACCGATAGTCACCAAGTCGGTTCCTGCGGATGGGTTTGGTTACGGTTGCCCAGAAATGGAGACCATCTATCCGAAGGCTGAGAACTTCTGTCCCTCTTGCACAGCCGTTGAATTTGCGCCAGAAGCGCTCGTGCCGCTCTATATCGCCCCCCCCAGCATTAGCATTCCCAAGGATCCGCGCACACTGAGGGGAAGCGGTGGATAGATTGTTTGCGTCAAATGTGTCTCTTGCTCCTTTGACGACGCTCAAAGCGGGGGGGGACGCGGAGTTTCTCGCGCTCGTGTGCAACGTGGACGAAATGGCTGATGCGGCCATTACGATACAAAAGGAGGGAGGCCAGTTGGTTACGCTGGGTTCGGGAAGCAACGTCCTTCCATCGGACATTGGTGTGCCTGGATATACCATCGTCAACCTTTGTCGAAGCATCGTCATCGAAGAAAACGGAAAGGTCGTCGCCGATTGCGGCTGCGCGTTCCAGGACGTGTTCTTAAAATGTACGCAGGCGGGGCTCAAGGGGCTCGAGTTTGCGGTTGGAATTCCTGGCACTTTGGGGGGGGCGCTCGTCAGCAACGCGGGCGCGTACCGCAGCAACATTTCGACCCACCTTGTGCGACTTGAGATCGTTGCAGACGCGAAAAGGCAGTGGGTGGAACCTGCCTATATGCAGTTCGCCTATCGCGATTCGATCCTCAGGCGGCCAAATCCCCCTTCCTGTGCGCTCCTTCGCGCCGAGTTCC
>CAYYZP010000327.1:0-8711 GCA_964476165.1 uncultured Fimbriimonadaceae bacterium | reverse complement strand
AGGGGGGGGGGGGGGGTCGAAAGTCAAAGGTCAAAAGAAGCCTGTCTCATGGCTTTCGACTGTCGACGGTTGCCTCCGCTCGGTAGACTCGAAAAGATGTCCAAGAAGGGTTCGATCACGGTGGTCTGTGGCAGCATGTATGCCGGAAAGACTGAAGAACTGATCCGCCGCGCGCGCCGTGCGCTCTATGCCAAGAAGAAGGTCCAAGTCTTCAAGCACTCGCTCGATTCACGGTTCGCGGAATCGATGGTCGTCACGCACATGGGCGTCAACCACGATGCAAAGTCCGTCGCATCGATGCGAGAACTCGAAAGTGAAATCGCACAAGACGTGGACGTCGTCTGCATCGAAGAAGCTCAGTTTTTCGACGATGCACTCGTCGGCCTTGCCGTCACGCTTGCTGACTCAGGCGTCGAAGTCGTGATCGCAGGGCTCGACCAAGACTTCCGCCGCCAACCGTTCGGCCCGATGCCGACGCTCCTCGCAATCGCCGATGAAGTCGTCAAACTCCGCGCGATCTGTATGAAGTGCGGCGCGCCCGCAAGCCACACCTATCGCACGACCAACGGAGAGCCCGCACACAAGGACGACCCTGTCGTCATGGTAGGGGCGCTGGAAAAATATGAGGCAAGGTGCCGCGACTGCTACACTCTTAAGGGGTCACCGAAAAAGAAACTTAAGAAGCCTTAAGCACCATTTCGATCTTTCCAGAAACGAGTTGGACTCCAACGGGAAGGTCGGTGACCTGCGCCTCATATCGGATCGCCCGCAACGTCGACAGATCGATTGTTATTTTGCCTTTCGCAGTCGCCCGGTTTTCGCCTTCGGTCTCGGCGACGCTGAATTCGACGACCGCCTTCCCATCGGCGACTTGGATCAGTTTGTATTGTTGTGTGACGGCTACGGTCTTTGCTTCCTTGTCGCCAGGTATCTCCACCGTCCATCCTTCGCCGAGTTTAATGGCTCGTCCTGCAGAGATGAAGGCCGTTAAGTTAGCGACTCGAAAAGATTCCGGAGTCGCGTTGTCGCCTCCGATCTTTAGCGGTCTGCCCAATTTGTCGTAAGTCGTGACTGCAGTGACGGATTCTGCGATCGTCGGCTGCTCGTCCCCGTCCAAGACCACCACGCTGTCGCCCTGGCTGCTAGCCATCAGGTAGCCCCCGTCTTCGTATACGTCGACGACCTCGTTGCTGATCGTCGCTTTGTACAAGAGCGGCTGTCCAAACCCCATGATGTCGAAAGTGAACGAGTAGGCGAGTTTTTCGCCCTTGGCCGGCTTGTACTCGAACGAGTGCTCCTGCGCGCCGGCGAGGCAAGTCAATGTTGCGAGGGCGATGGATGCGAACAAGGGACGGGCTTTCATGCGGGCTCCACGAGATGGACGATTGGCGACGAGGGGAGGTTTGGTCCCTGGGCCTGGAGTCAAGTATATTCGCACCATGACCAAGGCTGTGACGTTTGATTGCGCGCAGACTTTGGTCAAGGTCGATTGGCAGCCCGCGGTCCTCGCCGTCAAGAGCGCAAAGATGGCCGGGCTCGAGTTCGACATGGCGCCCGCTGCCGAGACCTACGACCGAAAGCTCCGGAGCCGCTGGCCGGAGTTTAGAGAACTCAACAAGACGCGGGACGGAGCAGTCCTTGCGGCTTTTTGGCGAGAACTCACGCTGGATTGGCTGACTGAAATGGAGATGGATGTTGAGAAGACCGACGACGTCGGGGCTCTTGCGAACGAACTTTTGTTCGGCGAGGACTCTAAAATTTTTCAGGTTTATGACGATGTTGTTCCTTGTCTACAGCGGTTGCAAGCGGCACAAATCAGGATGGCGGTCATCAGCAACTGGGACCACTCCTTGCACAAGACACTGGCAATGTTCGATCTTCAAAAATACTTCGAAGTCGTGTTGGCATCGCTGGAAGAAGGGATCGAAAAACCTGAACCTGGATTGTTCCAGATCGCTCTTGATCGACTAGGGCAAGAACCCGAAGACGTGTTGCACGTTGGCGACAGTCCACTAGACGACTGGCACGGCGCAAGAAGCGTCGGCATGAAGGCAGTGGTCATCGACCGCGATGCGGATGCGCAGACCGATGTCAGGATCACGAGCCTCGACCAACTCCCCGGAGTGCTCGGCTTGTGAGGGTCGCGGACTTCGATTACGAACTCCCAGAGCGGCTCATAGCCCAAGTGCCGCTTGAGGACAGATCGGCCTCGCGCCTGCTCGTGTTACACAAGGAAACGGGGCAGATCGAGCACCGCCGGTTTCCCGACATGCTCGATTATCTCAAATCTGACGATCTTCTTGTAATGAACGACACTCGCGTCACTGCAGTGCGGCTCTTTGGCACTCGTCCGACAGGCGGAAAGGTCGAGGCGCTCGTGCTTTCAATCGTTAGTGGGCCACGCTACATTGCGCTCGTGCGTCCTGCGAAAAAAATGCGCGTCGGAGAGACTCTTTTGTTTGCGAACGATCTTAGCGCAGTCGTTTGCGAGGACTTAGGTGGGGGGAGAAAAGTCATCGATTTCCACTGCGAAGACCATGCCGACAAATTACGTGAGTGTGGCAGCGTCCCTCTGCCTCCTTACATCCACACGACGCTAGAGGAGCCGGAGCGGTACCAGACGGTCTACAACTTGACCCCCGGTAGCGCCGCCGCCCCCACCGCCGGCCTCCACTTTACCGAATCGCTCTTAAACGAGATCAAAAGGCGCAAGATTGAGACGACGACGGTCTCGCTCGACGTTGGGCTCGACACGTTTCGCCCGCTCACCTCCGAAACGACCGAAGGGCACTTGATGCACGGTGAACTGTGTCGGATCCCACAAGAAACCGCCCTAGAGGTCAGCGCGTGCAAAGGAAAGGTCCTCGCCGTCGGCACGACCACAGCCAGAACGCTAGAGACCTTTGCAAACGGGCCGCGATCCCTGGAAACCGGGGAGCGCACCTCCACCCTCTTTATCACTCCCGGGTTTCGGTTCCAGGTCGTGGACGCCCTGCTCACCAATTTCCACATGCCCCGAACGACCATGCTGATGATGGTAGCGGCCTTGGCGGGCCGAGAGCCCCTGATGCAGGCGTATCGGCAGGCTGTCGTGAATAACTATCGGTTTCTCTCGTTTGGGGACGCGATGCTGATCGTGTAAAGTGGTCATAAGTCTAGAACGCACGGCCCGAACGTCATAATACAGAGGTACCTCTCAAGGAAGAACCGATGGCAGCAACGCGACAACTCGATCCGATGGCCTATATCGAAAGCGCATTCCTGGATCGGTTGCCTCCGGCCCTTGTCAAATTGCGCCGTCAGCCCAAAAAGGGCGAGAAGCCAAAGGGCAGGTTTCGCAAGACCAAACTCAGCGCCCCCCGTCCCAGAATGAACGGCGAACAGCAGGCTCGCCCAGTCATTCACGCGGAACTCAGGGAACTCATCGAAAACTTGCCGCGCAACTTGGAGTTCCTGGCCAAGTTCTACAACGACGAAGTAACGGCCAACTATTACAGCCACGGCTTTAAAGAGTCACGGTCGGAACTCATCCGTCGGCTGATCGATCCGGAACTCACTTTGGAAGAAGTCAGTCGTCTTTTGGGCGTCTGTCCGGCGACGATCCGGCGTTATACGAACAAGGGATGGCTGGAACACCACCGCACGAAGGGCGGTCAAAGGCGGTTTCGGCTCAGTGCACTTGCCAAACACGTCGAGAAGCACGGAAGACTGCCGAAAGAGTGACTGAAGTGGTCGACCGCCGCCTCAGCGTCGCGATTTTTTCTGACAGCTCCTTTCCGATCCTCAACGGTGTGAGCGTCAGCATCGATCTCCTCGTCCACGGGCTTCGGGCGAAGGGCCACTCCGTCCATCTGTTCTCGACGTCGGTCCCTGGGCACTGCGACGACGATCCGAACGTACACAGATGCAGGTCGATCCATACGCCTTGGTCCAAGGACTATCCGCTCGCATTCCCGCCCTTCTATCGGTTCTTGCACGAGTTTCGCAAGCAACAGTTCGACGTGATCCACACGCATACGCCTTTTACTGTCGGATTCATCGGACTCAGATGGGCGGAGTCGCACGAGATACCGATCGTCGCGACGTACCACACCAATTACGACAAGTATGTCCACTACGTGCCGGTTTTCCCAAAGCGCTACTTGCGCTACAAACTCGCCAAGCACTTAAACTATTACTATAACCGAGTCGATCAAGTGATTACTCCCAGCGAGGCTTCCAAGAAGTGGCTCCTGCGCCATTCGGTCAAGACGCCGCTCAGCGTCGTCCCGACCGGAGTGCCACCCCCACCCATGGTCGATCGCGCGGAATCGCGCGCAAAGTTTGGGATCAGGCCAGAGGAGCGGGTGTTGCTCTATGCAGGTCGAATGGCCACAGAAAAAAACATTGATCTCATTCTCAAGGCGTTTGAAATCGCGAACAGGTCTGTTGAAAGGTTGAGACTGTTGCTCGTTGGGGACGGCCCGGCAAGAAGGGACCTCTCGGAAAGGGCCAGAGCGCTAAGGATCGGGGACAAGGTGAAATTCGTGGGCTCCGTTTCCAGGGCCGAAATCGACGCTTATTACGCAGCCGCCGACCTTTTTGTGTTCAGTTCGATGACCGAGACCCAGGGTCTTGTCATTGCAGAGGCGATGAGCCACGGGCTGCCTGTTGTGGCGGTCCATGGCGGCGGTGCGAGCGAGAATATCGTGGACGGGCTGAACGGATTTGTCTCAAAAAACGAGCCGGGCGATTTCGCCGCACTTGTCCTCGAATGCCTGGGCGAAGATTTGCAAAGGGCGAGGCTCGAAGACGGCGCGAGCAAGACCGCCCGCAAGTTCAGCGTCGAAGCAACGACGGCTCGCGTCCTAGACGTGTATCAGCAAGCAATGGAGGCCAGCAATAGAAGCACCGACGCGCGAATCCCAGTCAAGTAACACGGGAATGCGCGACTATGCGCTCGTCGTCGCACTCCTGTTTTTGTTGCGCATCGCATTGGCGTTCGTCGTGCTGCCGGTTATCGTCGCATACGCCTTTTCGGTCGTCATGACCGTCGTGTTCGTCGGGTTGCCGATTTACGCGCTGTTCCGTGCGTCGTCGTCGATATGGTCGTTCAAGCGCGCGCTCGGCTTTGTCGGGACCGGTGTGGCCCTCCATGTCTTGGCGGTCGTCATTGGCTCGTATGCCCCCCCCGGCGGAGGCACGGTGGTACTGGCGGCTGTTCAGCAGACCGGAATCCTTTTGTGGACCCTTGGGATAGGAACCGTTCTCGGACTATGGATCAAAGACAAGAACATGATGATCCCAGTCGCGATCTTTCTCATTGGGTTCGACATGTTCCTTGTGTTCAACCCCGAGGCGCCGACGGCCAAGTTCATGCGCGAGCACCCGGAGTTGGCGAGCGAGATCGTCGCGACGGTGCCACAGGTCAACGATGCAAGGACTCCTGTTGGAACCGTCCAGAACCTCGCCTATATCGGCCCGGCCGACTTCTTGTTCTCGGCGGCGTTCTTCCTTCTCATCCACAAGTTTGGGATGCGCGCGAGGAGGACGATTCTCTTTTTGGTCCCGGTCCTTGCCGTCTATCTCTTAGTCGCCGTGTTTTTTGGAAAGTTCGCGATCGGCCCGCTGAGCCTAGCTATGTTGCCTGCGATGGTGCCGATCGGATTGACCGTTCTCATTGTCAATCGTAGAGAGTTCCGACTTGCTTCACAGGAGATCGTGGGAATAGTGCTTGTCTCTATTCTTTCGGTGGGGCTCGCGGGTTACGGCGTATATCGCGCTTCGCAGGTCAAGGACACGACGACAGGACAGCCAATTGAGCCTTCCCAAACGGTTGACGCCCCATTAGAGCCAGCACCGGGAGGCTCGCCTGTGCCAGTACAGTCAAATTGATCCCTGTCTTGTGCCCTGACCGCTCCAAGAAGTACACGAGGTCCTCAGTCGCAAGGTTTCCTCCTGCGCCGGGGGCGTAAGGGCAGCCGCCGAGCCCTCCTGCGCTTGAATCAAACGCGGTGTAGCCTTTTTCGAGGGCGCACGCGACGTTCGCCATAGCAGTCCCTCGCGTGTCGTGAAAGTGCCACGCGATTCTGTCCTTGGGAACGCCGCGCAGTTCCGCCGAAAGTTTGATGATCTCCTTGGGCACTGCCACGCCGGTGGTGTCTCCCAGGCTCACTTCGTCCACGCCGAATTCAAGAAGTCGTTTCGCTATAGTGGCGACAATTTTAGGACTGACTTTTCCAGAATATGGGCATTCGACGATTGTGCTGACGTAGCCTCGCACATATCCTTTTGGACTGACCGACCGAAAGTTCCAAATCATCTTGGAGAACAATCCGAGCGACTCCTCGATCGACATGTTGATGTTCTTCTTTGTAAACGCTTCGCTTGCCGCTGTAAACACCGAGATCCGCTCGACACCGCAAGCGATCGCGCGTTCGAGCCCCTTTTCATTCGGAACGAGTGCGCTGTATTTAGGGCCAGGTCGCAGCATCGGCCACAGTTCTTCGGCGTCGCCGAGTTGCGGCACCCACTTGGGCGAGACGAAACTCGTGGCCTCGATCTCCTTGATTCCTGCATCGGCCAGACGCGCGACGAATGTCGCCTTGTCCTGTGTGGAGACCACAGTGCTTTCGTTCTGCAGCCCGTCCCTCGGCCCGACTTCGATGACCCTGACCACACGTGGATTGTGACAGGCGCCGCGAACGACAAAAGGCCCCGAAGTCAAAGACTTCGGGGCCGCTCAAAACCGAATCCTGCTTGAGGCTTACTTCTTTCGCCTTCGAAGAAGTGCCAGAGCGCCAAGGCCGAGAGCCGCAAGGCTTGCCGGTTCAGGAACCGGGTCGCCCGGTTGGATCTTTGCAGAACCGCCTTCTGAATCAATGTTCTGAACGTGAAGCAATGCCAGACGCTCACTATTGCCAGCGGACAAGGTATTGAAACTATTCTCGGTCAGCCCGTCACCGTAGACTTGCCAGTTGACGGTTTCACCCGCAAAAAACCTGTCAGGGTCGGACGGATCGAAGTTGATTACAAAGTCGAACGAAGAACCCGAATCGTTCTCGCTGTCTTGGTCGAACGAGTATCCGATGATCTCGGCGTCAGCCGTGCCGTCCCAGGTCATCGTTAGACCTGATACGAACGGGTCGACGTTCAAAAGCAGTTTGCTAATGAACGAGCCATCGAACGTGCTCGTGTTTTCAAACGAGAAGTCGACGTAGCCGCCGCCTGCGTCGGTGATCGTTAATATGCCCCAGGTCGGGCCGCCTTCCGGCGTTCCGCTGACGACATCAGTGAAGTAGAAAGTAATCGTGGCGCTGGCAGACGCTGCGCCAAAAAGGACGCCGGTCGCTACCAGAGCGGGCAAAAAGAACTTTTTCATTATTGATTCCCTCAATTGATCCAATTTCAAGACCCGGTCATACGAGCCAATAGGGCCTCTCGGCACATGCCCAGAAGTCACATTGAGAAGATTCTATCACAGGTGTGGTTCCAAAGTGGGCAAGTACGCTCAAAACTGGTAACAATACTTACTCCTGCCGAACCGCGACCACTTGTATACGGCCCACTATACAGTATTCGTCCTTGGGCCGCATCGCGTAATTGAACACAAATCCAGGGTCGACTGTGTCAAGGAAGTGTGCTCCGACCTGCTCCCCGACCACGTAGGTGGCCCAAACATTTGCGAAGTCGATCTTGACCATGTCGACGTGCCGGAGGGAGACCTTGAATTCGCCGAACACATCAATCATCAATTGATCCTTCGTGGTGACGACCGCCTTTTGAAACTTGAGATATTTGAGCCTTGCGAACTCTGTTTTCAAAGTCGAGTAAAACTCCTTTCGCTGTATGTTCCCGGCAGGCCCGAACGCCGCGATCCACGATTCGCACTCTCGCTTGAACTCGTAGTAGGAAAGTCCACTGTTCATAGTGCGGGTTCCACCTTGAGAAGAAACTGGCCCTCGGCGACTTGTTCTCCGGCTCTGACGCTGAGCGAAGTGACCTTCCCGCGACTGGGGGACACGATCGGCAACTGCATTTTCATGGCCTCAATAACGATGAGTCTGGTTCCCGTTTCCACCTCGTCAGCGTCTGCGCAACAGATCTCCACGACTTGGCCGGGCATCGGCGCCCGGATTTCTCCGTCCGAAGTTTCGACTCCCAATCGTTTGCGAGCCGCTTTCTCGACGACATAGGTCCTCCCGCGAAAAGAGACGTGGGTTTTGTTGCCCGACCGTGCCACGAGCGCGGAACCAGTTCCCGTCGGAGACTTGACGAAAAGCCGATCCTGCCCCTGTGTGACGAGTACGTCGGGGTTTCTGGAAAGTTCGTGCTCGGCTCCATTGACTGTGCGCTTCAAAATTTTTTTCCGGCAATGTTTTGGGCACACTGCTCGACGAACCGACTAAATAATCGGACGGACGAAGGATCGTCAGGAGTGCGCTCAGGGTGCCATTGGACTCCGACGATCCATTTCCCTGTAGTGTCTTCGATAGCCTCGATAGTCCCGTCCACTGCGGTCGCGCTGACTTTGAGATTGTTTCCAATCCGACCGTTCGCCTGGTGGTGGTAACTCTTGCCGACAACTTTGTCGGACTCCAAGATTTTTGCGAGCAGTGATGCCTGGTCGACCCGGTAGTCCTGCATCACCCCCCCCGTATGGTCGGTGCCGCCGGAAACGTCGGGGATGTGCTGGATCAGGTCGCCACCGCGGAAGACGTTGAGCGCCTGGC
>CAYYZP010000326.1:0-3558 GCA_964476165.1 uncultured Fimbriimonadaceae bacterium | reverse complement strand
GTCCACGATGCGCTTAAGTTCGATGATCTTGCCCCGCCGCCAAGAACCGTCAGCGGTCACGACCAGTTTGCACGAGGCGTCGTTGATGCGCTCGACCAGGCTCTCTGCACTGAACCCACCAAACACGACCGAGTGCGCCGCGCCGATTCGCGCGCACGCAAGCATGGAAAACGCGAGTTCCGGACCCATCGGCATATAGATGCAAATGCGGTCTCCTTTGCGCAGCCCCAACGACTTATAGGCGTTTGCCAGTCGCGCGACCTCCTGCAAGACATCCGAGTAAGTGAACTTTCGGACGTCACCGGGCTCGCCTTCCCCAATCAAAGCGACTTTCTCTCCCCGCCCCGCCAGGACATGCCGATCCACACAGTTGAAGCAAGCGTTGATCTTGCCGCCCAAGAACCACTTCGAAAACGGCTGCTTCCATTCGACCACCGTATGCCAGGGCTCGATCCAATCCAGGGTCTTGGCCCATCCTTCCCACCAGCCTTGCCAGTCTGAATCGGCCCTTTGATAGATCGCGGGATCGTTCGCGTTGGCCTGGGCGGTGAAGGCGGCGTTGGGAGGGAAAACCCTCGTTTCTTGCAACAGTGTCTCAATGGTCTCAGCCATTCATTGCTCCTCGGGTCACTAGCGATTTTAGCCTACCGCTTTGTCTGCCGATAATATCAGTCAGTAGCCGGAGTCTCTAAGGAAGGTGCAACTGCGAGTCAGCCCCTGTATTGGTTTGGTCACGCCCGAAATCGAGCGTGCCGCTGAGTTTTACGTGAACGCGATGGGCATGGGGCTCGACGAAGAACAGGACAGCGTCGAACTCCTCGCCGGGCCGCTCCATCTGTTCATCGATCCTGGACCGATCGGTCAGCCAGTGTTCGAACTGTTGGTTGAAGATCTGGACGCTTCTGAAGGCAAGTTCAAGTTTTTTGGGTTTGAAACGCTCGTTTGGAACGGTGTGGGGAAAGCCAATCTGGTGCGCGATCCATTTGGGCTCGTGTTCAATGTTTTTGAATATGGCGACGATGACTATTTCGAAGTGGCGGCTGGTTCAGACGGCTCGTTTTGCCCACATATCGGCGCCGTGACGCCAGACACCAAAGCTGTCGCGGAGTTCTACAGCACGGTGCTCCAACAACCGGCGAACAAACTAAGTGACGGGAGCATCCTTGTCTCAGGCGGCGAACTCGGTCTGCGGTTCATGAAAGGCACAGTCAATGTTGGGGTCATTTGGTTGGCGCACTCGGTGAGCGTGCCGCAACTCGTGCGGTCTGGGTGTGAGTCCATCGAGGACGGTGGGCGCGTGATCGCCGACCCGTTTGGGCTGTGTTGGGCGATTGAGAAGCGTCAGGCGGCCACACATGCCGTGGTCCATACTCTATAATCGGTCGAGATGGTCTTGACAGTTCCGTTCGAGGGCTTTGCCGACACGGTTAAGCGACTTTTCGAAGGCAAGGTGGCGTTTCTCAGTTCGGTCGGTCGTTATACGGTCGTGACTGCGGGCGACCCAGGCACTGGCACGCTCGTCCGTTCGGACGTGCTTTTGTCGAAAGAAGAGGCTGAGAAGTCCCTGAAGCGCGCGGGGTTCGAGGTCATCGCCGGCATTTGGCACGACAAGGGTGCCGAACAGAACGCGCTCTGGGTGGCCGCCGTCGCATACCACAGTTCCGAGGTGACGCCAGGTCTCTGGATCGAGACCTACGATTCTGAACCGACGAAGGGACAAGTGTTGACCGACCTCTACGACGAGTTTTGTCAGAACGGTGAGATCGACGATCTGCCGCTCGACGATTTTGTGCGCTCGGCGAACGCGAACATCGTGATCCTCAGTCCGGAAAACCAAGCGGCGATGGCGCAACGGCTGCGCGGTGGGGGCTAGCGGGACTTCGACGAGTACTTGACGAAGTAGTCTCGAAACTCAGGCTTCGTTTCCAACAAGATATCAAAGACCGCAGAACGATCTTGGCTCTCCAAGGTCGAATAGAGTAGTGTCTGATCCTTGCCTGTCAAGATTTCTATAAACCGCTTCCACGTGTACTCCTTGGCAACTTTAGGAAGTCCATCGAATGACTCGGAATAGATCAGGAAACTGCAGGGGTATCTAAACAATCGAGTGTTCAAATCGAACTGTCGCAATGACCTTCCCTTTGAATCGAACGGCCCGCGCCTTGAAAACTCCTCTTGGAAGTTCGACGTGCCTTTGATGGGCCCGTTCAGTTTGGACTCGTCTCGAAAGAGCATGTGTGCCACCATCATTTCACCTACCTGGGATATGCGCTTTTCGGACCAGTCTCGACTGGCATCAAGGCCCTTGACACGAATCTGCTCCCGGTCATGGAGCGCTTGTTTCGATTCAAAGTTTGCCTGGATGATGAGGTTTTGCATTCTCGTACTGTGGTCGAGCACAAGCAATGCGACGGAGTCACTGTGCGGCGTGAGATAAAGACTGGTATCGAAATAAGGGCTTAAGTCCGTTACATTAGATGACTTTGCCAAGTCGAGTTTGTTGAAGTCCTTGACGCGACCTAGGAAGACGTTTCCCAAGTGCTCGTCCTTACCGTGTGTACCCGTCACGTACCATCCCCCCCACCTCATCTTGAGCGGACTATTGTGGCCGGCGACGAAGTCATTGACTTGGCCGACTGGGGTGCCGTCCTTCTCCGTTGATATGGAACGCAAAAACAGTCCTGGAACGTCAGCCGTCTTGGGTCCAAAGTGGCAGTTGAAGCATGCGTCTTGACGGATGAACCTGGGGGGCACACCCTTAAACTGTTTCAGCGTGTAAAAGATCGCCCCCTTTTGGGGGTCGATCGAGAGCACGTCAAGATTAGCGTCGCCATGCGCGAAACCAATGTACACTTTATCGTTGAAATAAAGCGCGCGGGGCGTTTTCGGGCTCGTATGATCTGCCTGCGTACTCGTTTTCGAAAACACAAGTGTCTGCGAGGAAACCGGGATCTCAAAAGCCTTCAGAACAGACGTCAAATATCCATACTTGGAATCAAAGTCAAGTTTCTTCGTTCCCTTGTCCAAGCCCTTTTGGAACAGTGCGATAGGATCTTTCAGGTCTGAAGAGTCCGAATGGCGCACGACCTCATCCATGGTGACCGCTGTGTCGGGCACCCGGATCTGCTGAACCTGCGCTGCATAACCAAGAAACGAACAACCAGAGAGAAGAAACACAGCGGGACAGAGGCTCCGATTGTGGAGCGATCTGTCCCGCGTTTTGCCTTTCGTCCGCATTTCCCTCACGGGGTCAGGCGACCTAGATACCGACCCGTGACGATCCCGTGGCGACAGCCGTCGGCGCGGACTTGTTGCCCGCATTGTCGACCGCGACGAGATAGTAGTAGCGCGTCTTGTTCCTACCGATGTTGTCGATATGACTCGTACCAGCGGTCGTCGTCAGGAGCGAGAACCCTCTGTTCGGTCTGTTAGACCGCCAGATCTCGTAGTGCGATATCCCACTACCGTCCGTCGATGCAGTCCAGTTAAGAGTGACGCGACCTGAAGTTGGGCCCGCCACGATGGTGAACCCGGTGGGTACTGTCGGCGGCGTCGTGT
>CAYYZP010000325.1:0-9565 GCA_964476165.1 uncultured Fimbriimonadaceae bacterium | reverse complement strand
GGCCATGACGAACGGCTCGCCGAGGCGGTCCCTTTTCTTTTTGCTGACGAGCAGGCGTCCTTTGTCGTCGATCGTCGCCTCATCGGTTCCGATCAACGGTTTGATCATTGGGACGCTGAATTCGCTCAATGGCTTGCTCTTAGGAGAAGAGGGCCGGCGCCTTCCTTGGCACCGGCCGCCTCCAGATTTCTCCGGACACCCCGCCCGGCCGTGTGATCGCCACCATCCTAGATGCGACCATCCACTTACATGGGATTATAATGGGAGCAAGCGCGGAAATGTTGGTTTTTTTGAAATATTTTTGGGATTTTTCTCCACATGTAGAACTGTCTAGTGGTTATAGTAAGTGCGTGTCTACTGTTCCATTGGGATTACCCCGTGATTCGTCTATGGGGAAGCATGGCTGAGGTCGGCGGCACGGTTTGGCCCTTCTGTGTAAAGTTGGCTTTGATTTTTGAAATGCAAAGTCAGACTACGATTGAGCGGCCTGTTTTCCAGGTCTGCTCGAGAGAGCCAGACCGGGCAACTCCCATTCACCCAGCAAGGCCCCTCCTAGCCTCCCCCGATCACGAGAAACATGTGAGGATTAGAGATTTTCAGATCGGGGGAGGGATTTCGGAGGGCAGGTGGGACGCCCGCACCACAAGATCAGACTTGGTGGAGTACGCTTTTGAACTGCTCGTCGTAGGCGGCGCGGTAGAGGGCGCTGCTGTGAACGAGTTCTGAGTGGGGGCCGCTATCAACGATGCGACCGCGGTCGATGATGATGATGCGGTCACAGCCGACGACGCTCGCGAGCCGGTGGGAGATGACCAGCGTTGTCCTTCCCTTCATCGCCACACTGAGTGACTCTTGAACTTTTGCTTCGGTCTCGCCATCCAGAGAACTCGTCACATCGTCGAGCAGCAAGATACGAGGGTTAGTCACGAGCGCGCGTGCGAGCGCGAGACGCTGCCTTTGCCCGCCGCTTAGACGTACCCCCCTCTCGCCGATCCTCGTTTCGTAACCGTCCTTCAGTCCGATGACAAAGTCGTGAAGGTCGGCAATCTTGCAGGCCGACTCGATCTCCTCTTGGCTCGCCTCGCGGAAACCATAGCGGACGTTCTCAGCGATCGACGCGCTGAAGACGACGTTTTCTTGTGCGACGAGGCTCATCTGTCTTCTCAGCGAGTCGATTCGCACGTCGCGTATGTCGTGGCCGTCGATCGTGATCCTTCCCGCCGTCGGGTCATAGAAACGCATGAATAAATTGAAGAGGGTGGTCTTTCCTGCGCCGCTCAGACCGACGATGCCAATTTTTTCGCTGGCTGTGACCTCAAGATCGATCGATTTGAGGATCTGATCTTCCCCTTGGTATCCAAACGAGACTCCTGAGAATACGACAGAACCCGAAAACGGAGGCAGGGCGAGCGCGTTGGGCGAGTCCTCGATGTCCGGCCTAGTGTCCAGCGTCTCAAACACGCGATCCATGGCGGCCACGGCCCACTGGAGCCCTGTGCTAAAGTCGACGACGCGCACAGCAGGCTGGAACACGTAACCGATATAGAACGTGATCGCGACCAGGGCGCCGATGGAGAGTTCCCCCCCCTGCACGAGGCGGCCCCCCAGCGCGTAGACCGCCCCTGTCCCGACTGCTGAGACGACGCCCGAAATGAGACCGAGCCTGCGGTTCAAGTGCATCTGTCGACGGTCGACTTGGAACTTCGCGTCGACGGACTTCATGAATTCGTCCGTCTCGTGCCTTTCTCGAACAAACGCTTTGACGACAGCGATACCTGATATTTTTTCAGCGAGCCGTCCGACCATCTCGTCATACAGCCTGCGCTGCTCTTCCCTGACTGCGCGAATGTGCTTAAGGAACACCATGTAACTCACAACGTAAAACGGTATCAGGAGCAAAACCACGAGGGCGATGCGCCACTCCATAAAGAAGATCAGTCCCACGACCATGACAAGCGTAATCACGTCGCTCAGGAACACTACAAGTTGTCCCTGGACAAGGCTCTGGATGAGTTCGATGTCCGCTGTGGCGCGCGACATGATTTTTCCTGTTTGGGTCTGTTTGTGGTACGCGAGCGACAGGCGCTGGAGGTGCCGCCAGGTGGCGAACCGGAGGTCGAAGCAGAAGCGATGGCCGATCAGGGCGATCGTTACCGAAAGGAGATAGTTTAGAAACGAACGGAGCGCGATGACGCAGAACAATACGACACAGACGATCGCGAGAACCTTTGATCCGCCCTGGTCAGACGCCAACTCCACGGGCTTGATCCCGTTGTCGATCGCGTACTGGAACAGCCGGGGCGGAACAATGTGGAGGACCGTGACCGCGAGGGTCAGCAGCACGGCGAGCACGACCCAGACCCGATAGGGCCGCAAAAATACGAGGGTCCGTTGGAACGACGTCACGCCTCGGCGGATTGTGGCAGAACCGGGCCAGACCAAGTGAGACGGCCCCCGCACGATGCGGAGGCCGTTCCAAGGACATATGGGTCGCTATCACCGACCGCTATGAAGCACGAGATTATTTGCCGGTGTTTTTGAGGGCCTCTTTAGTCAGACCCCAAGCACCCACGATGGATGCCACCGCTATGACGACCGCTACGAGCGAATACAACATGTCGTGTCCAACTGCCTCCCCGAATACTCACATTCCACTCTCTGTAGGTGTCTGGGGGTGCGCCGCCCGTCAGGCTTACCAGAGTTCGGGCGAACTCAGGCACGGTTACTGATGGCCCATATATTGGCAGGACAATTGCCAGCCCGCAACATTAGTTGCCGATCGGAACGCGGGGCAAGAGTTCCTTGGCGTCGGCGATTCCGAGCGCGATGACGGCCATGCTCGCTGACATTTGGGCGAGGTTGATCCCTGGCACCGCATCGTGGCGGTCGTACTGCGTGTGCCAGTAGTGGATGTAGTCGATCCCCGACGCCTTGCCAAAATTGAAGCCAGGAACGCCCTTTTCGAGGAACGAGGCATGGTCGCTTCCCCCACCCGCCGTCATCTTGTCCATTGATTCAATTTTGACGGGCATCGTCGGGAACGAACGCATGAGGGGAGCGCCTGCGATTTTAAGGATTTCCTGCATGTTTGCCGTTCCTGCAAGACTGTTATAGTAGTTGCCGCCGCTGTCCTCGTTGATGACACAGCTGATCTTGGCGAGTTCGTCGCTGTGGGCTGCGACGTAGGCGGCCGAACCGAGGAGTCCTTGTTCTTCTCCGGTCCAGAGAATGAAGCGGATCGTGCGCTTGGGCCTTGCGCCCGCCTTGACGAGAAGTCGCGCGGCCTCAAGGATCACTGAGGAGCCCGTGCCGTTGTCCTGTGCTCCTTGTGAGCCGGGACCGTTCCAACTGTCGAAGTGCGCGCCGATGATGACCACTTCGTCTGGCTTTTCAGTCCCAGGAATCTCGGCGATCAAGTTGCTCAGTGCGATGGGAGTCGGTGCGATTGAGTTTTGGATGTTGAACTCCAAAATGACTTTCGACGAATCTTCCATTGCCTTCTTGACGGCGTCGTAGTCCTCGCCTCTCACGGTTATGAGCGGGGCCTTGGGGCGCGTTTGGTCGGTGTACATGGTCCATCGGCCATGCGTCCAAACGAGGTCCTTGCCTGTCGTGTATATCCGACCTGCAATGCCGCACTCGTCGACGGCTTTGTCCAAGTCGGTCGGTTCATTGAGTCGTGCTCCGCCCATTTCTACAATCGTCGGCATTAATATCCATGCGCCTTTGAGCCGTGTCTTGGCGCGTTGGATGGCTTCCATTGTCTCAGGCATCTTGACCGCGTGGCCCTTGACCGCGCCGTTTGTGCCGACCGTAAAACAGTTCGTCGAAAACACAAAGTCCTTTTGAGTTGGAGAGACCATTTTGGCGGTCTGGATGGGTCCGCGCTCGAAGGTCCACGGAGACTCGCCCCACTTTTCGAGATGGGCGTTGGTCAGACCGAACGACTTAAACTTTTCTACCGCCCAGTCCTCCGCTCTTCTGAGTTGTGGAGTGCCAGTGGCCCTGCCTCCGATTTTTTCGCACAGTTCGACGAGGATCGACTTGGCGAGGCTCGCGTTGCGGGCTTCGTCGATAATTTTGTCGATGACGACAACATCGGACGCGGCTGCCAAACAGGCAAGGAAAAGGGACGAGGCGAGAATCGTTGGTCGAAGTTTGAACATGGCTTTGTAGGAAATACGTCTTAGTGAGGCAAGTGTATCCGCATCTTGACGGTCGGGAGCGGCGTGCCTAGTTCAAAGTACAATCGACCGATGACTCCACTGCTCTTGGCCCTGAACCTCGTCGCCCTCGGGCCAGTAGAGGTAGTCGAGGTCAGGGGGGACGACGTGCGGGTCCGTGCGGTGCAGTCCAAAGGGACGGTGCAAGTGTTCTTTGACCTTGGTGCGCGGGGTCGGGGGTTTAGTGCAGTCGCGGCGACTCCTTTGGTCCAGCCGAAGATTTGCGAGGATTTTGGTTTTCGCACGGCTCAGTCTCGTGGCTTGGACGTTTTGCTTTTTGGCGACCGCGTTGAGTGCGTGATTACGGTGCCCCGGTCAGGGACGGCTGTTGTCGTCGAGATGAAGGACGCTCGGAAGGGCAAGGGCAAGTCTTCCCTGTTCGCGCTGAATCTGTTGAAGTCGGGAAAGCCGGCGAAGGCGACCGATCATTTTTTCCCGTCGCTCGATGGTTGGGGGATTGCTCCGTTGGAGCGGTTGCTTACGCCTATCAGTCTTGCTGCTACGGATGTGTCAGGTTTCGCGATCATTCCTGACGTGAGTAGTTTCAGTGCGGGGACGACGATCAATCCTGTCATGTACGGGGACTTTGGTGATCAAGCCGTTTTAGCCTATGGGTTTGTGCCTTTTTCTAGGATGGACGATGGACGAGTTAGACCAATGGGGGGGGGGTTGAATTATGAGGGAGAACTCGTTTCTCGGTTTTATGTGGTGTTGTCGCGCGCAGACGACCTCATGAGGAAGGCTCTTGAGCAGATCAAGATCGCTACTGGGGAAGAAAGGTGGGGGCAACCGTTTCCGCAGATGGTACCGTTCGAGCACTACCTAAGGTTGGCCTATTCTTTGAGTGAAGGCGGGCCAGACCAGCCGGACAGTTTTCACCAGTTTGAGTTCGAAGGTATGCCGGTCGGTGCGCCGTACGATCCTGAGCGCCTCGCCCGACTCGATGCTGACCAGAACTTGGCGCGTTTCGCGTGGGGGATGCGCTGGTGGGGGACGAAACTCGGGCAGCCATCATGGGTGGCGCGCGCCGACGCCGCAATGAATTTGGCAATTACTGCGCCGATAACCAAGACCGGTACCGGTCATTCTTTTGACCTTGACAAGAAGGCTTGGAATGTCAATCCATTTCGCGACTTGTCATTGGCACAGACTGGCCGATTTGTCCTTCGTTACATCACCGACTTTCCGGATTATCCAAACAGTGAGAAGGCCGTCACTTTTCTTGATGCCGCCGCTGGCTATTTAGTGCACCAGTCGGTGCAGGGCGTTTCGGTTGCGTTTTTTCAAGAATACGTTGCGAGCCATGTCATCAGCGAAGGGCGTCGTGCGCAGATCACTTCGATTCTTACAAGCAACGGCTGGGCCATGGCTCGGCAGCGGTTTTTTGCATACCCTGACGTCGAATTTACGACGTATCTTCTTTCAGTGAGCAGAACGAGAGAAAAGTCCGCACAAAAGCACGCGCGCGATGGGATGGACAAGATCTTTCTTTCGCAAGCGGCATGGCACCCGTGGACGGTGGGGGGGGTTGATGTGTTCGGTTCGATCGTGGGCAAAAAAATGGTGTCGCACGAACAGGCGACTTACGCAGCCGATCTTTTCGACGCAGCGATCCAACTGGGCGACAAGGACAGCGCCGAACGTGCGCTCCGTGCCATTCGCGCTCCGCTCTCTATCATTAAGCATCCAGTGCTCGGACAGTTTCAGGCCAGGCTTCCAGAAGGCGGGTATTTGCCGCAGTCACACGGCTGGTTCGACAGCGACGGTCACGACCGTTTCGGCCCCGAGGTCGGCCTGGCGAGCGGAGTCGGGCAAACGATGGCGACGTTCGCTCACTTGCTTAAGAACTATGGCTCGGTGTACACGCACAAGGACGGTTGGACGGTGTGCATCGACGGCCTGCGGCAGGACTCCGATGGCAAAATTATGAGCGCGTTCAGTACGAACCCGCTGACGTTCGCAGGGTCGTTCGACTACACGGTCGTCGATGCGCGATCCGGCACTCGAAAAAGATTTGGCCAACCTGAGGACTTCCCCGCGATCCGTGAACTGACATTGTCTGTCTATCAAGGACAGGTCTACGTTATGGCGATTCCGGGGTTCACGTCGTCGAAGCCTGGTCAGGCGCCGGAGGGGTCGTTTTATTTTAGCGACGGAACGCATTCGCTTGGCGAGCGATTACCGACGGGGTTTGGAGCAAAGGTGGATATACGCACACTTTTGGCGGGTCCGGTGAGGTTTTCTGGTCGTGCCAGCAACTATTCACTCAACATAGGCCCCAAGCACTTGCTCGCTGGACCGCCCGACACACGGGCTGTGTGGCCACGAGGGTGGAAAAGGCTCGACGGGCTTGCAGACAGTTTTGACAAGGCGCTTCTCGAAGGAAAAACGAAAGACTTGACGACCGGCGCCCCCACCGCGACCGGGGCGATCGAGTCTGCGCCGTTCCTTTTGGACAACACAGGGATCGCTTTCACGCTCCTGGGCACCCCCACTGTGGGCGTGTATGTCGAACTGTGCGATGCCGGGTCGCGCACAGAGATCTTGACCGCACGAAAGATTGGCCCCGAGGATCTGGACCTTCAATGGAACATCGAACTGCACCGAGGAAAGATGGTTGTGCTCAGGCTCGTCGACACCTCGAAGGAAGGGTGGGTGGGAATTCGAAACCCACGCTCGGCGGATGTTAAGGCCTTGCCTTAGAACCGGAACCCGTAGTCGAGTCGCATCGACCAGTTTTGCAAAGCGCGGCCACTTGGGCGCGAACCTTCGAAGTTCATGTTGCCGAACATGAGGCTGAACGACTGGTTGGGGCCGGGCTTTTGATCGTACTTGAGCCAGAACTCGTGGTAGGTGGACCGCGACGTGTTCGCACCGCTCAGAACTGAGCGATAGCCCAAGGTGATCGGCGATGGGTTCTTTGCGAACAAGGTGAGGTCTACGCCGGTCTTTCGCAAGAGCGAATGGGCTTGGTCGTTGCGCAGTTCTTCGAATACGAACCCGCCTTTTGTGTTGGCGTCCGCCAGATAACTGACGCGCCAATTGTTGACGCGCGTGTCCTGCGCGATGCCACCGAGGAGAACGTTGCTGTCCAACCTGATCGGGTTGGTGAGCATCGAGTGCTCGATGAGCCAGTCCTGGACCGGCTTGGCGACGATCTTAAGATCACGGACCGCGATGGTCTGATCGTTCGGCATCGTCCTGAAATCGTAGTTCATCTCGGCGCGGATCGGGCTCTTGCCGGTCGTGTCGGTGTTCAGAGAAAGGATGCGGTCGATGGCGCGTTCGCCCGTCGGGCTGATCTGGTTGCGGTATCCGAATCCAATGCTGAGAGGGCCGATATTGCCGGAGGCGCCCATGCTTCGGTTCTCGCGCTGCCATTTGCCGGTGTCAAACGCGGTGTCGACTAAATAAAAGAACTCGACGTTGTCGACGGCGCCGAGGTCGAGCGGCTTGATGGTCTTAAGGTTGACGTTTCCAGTCGAAGTGTTTCTCTTTCCTTCCCAGACGTCTTGCGTGTACTGGAGGCTCTTGACATCAATGCCCGCGAACTGTCCGGCGGTCAGTCCAGTCCTGACGTTGCGCAGGCCGTTGTTCGGGTCCATTAAATTGCGCGCGGAGCCGTAGGAGAACCGGACGTTTTTTCCAAAGTCGAGCCAGAAACCGTAGTCGCGCTTCGACGAGTCGCTTTGATCGCCTTCGCGCAGGATCTTCGTGTCGGTGACGCTTACCCCCACCTTGTCGGTGACCTGCGTCGACACGGTGTTCGTGGTGGCGGTCTCTCTTTGGCCGTTTGTAAACCTGGTCTCGCTCTGCTCGGTCTCGACCTTCGTCGTCTTTGACAGTTCCGTCCTGTAGCCGATCTGATATCGCACCGAATCGGGCGTCGTTTCGCCTTCGCCGTCGAACGATCTTGTTTCTTGGAGGAGTGAAACGATGCCGTAGCGACCCAGGTTGTGCTGCAGCATGAACCTGTCGAACTCGCGGTCGACCATGACCGAGTCGTCGTTGTGAACCACGTTTTCGATCCTTTGGGCGCTTATGGTCGTTTCCGGCCTTAGTTTGAAATCGATCTCTGTGTCTCGCCCCATGCGGGATTCATTGGTGAGCGCGTTGCTGGCATTGGCCCAGTTGAGCGATACCCCCACCGTCGGAAGCAACTGAAGTCTTGCGGCGAGCGACTCTTGTTCAAACCCAGCGAGGCTCGCAAGCAGCCCTTGTTCTGGATCGACGAGCCTTGCTGCGTCCACGAAACCGCCGTCGACCGACCGCTTGCTCCAATTGAGTTCCATTCCCTTCGTCTTGAAGCCGAGCGCGGTCCTATCGGCTCCGGTGGATCCCATTGCGGCGCTCATTTGGGAAAAACTGAACGACGTCTGTTTGTCGAACGAGTAGCCAAGTGCAAGGTCTTTCTTTTCGAGACCAGATAGGGACCCGTAGACCGACTGCTCGCTCGCCAAGAGCCGGGACGATTCGGTGAACGCAGAACCGATATCGATCGACTTGTAGTTCAGGTAGTAGTTAGCGCCTGTCAAGGAATAGTTCTGCGATTCGAGCGCGTCCTGCGATCCCACGATTGAGGTGTCGGAAAGGTTCAGGCTGGCTCCCCCACCGAAGTCGTATTTAAGCCTCCAAAGGTCGCGGTCGATACCGGGAAGTTGCCCGAAGAGCGCGGCGTCGTTCGGGTTTGGCTCGCTTCCTTGTGACGCCATGTCCGCGATTCCTTTGATCGTCGCCTGTTGTTCTTCTGGCGTGAGCGACGCGAACTTTTGGAAAGACTTGTCGGTGTCGATCGACCGGTGTTCGATCGTCGCCCTGCCGGCCTTGAGTGCAAGCGCCTGTGTGTCAAGTCCTTTGCCGTCCTGCGTCACTGAAGACTGTGCGAAGGACAGGTTCCCCCCCCCGAGCGAAGACTGGAAGCCGAGCGATTTTCTATCGAGGCCGATTTCGCGCTGCAACTGGCCGATATTGAATTTGTTCTGAGCGTCGTATTCGGGCCGGAGACCGGCGAACTGCGTGAACTTGTCCCCCACCGACTGCTCGGAGTAGGAGAACTTTCCAAACGGGGAGTCCATAGTCAGCGCCTTTCGCGCGACGCCGTTTCCAGCCGAATCCTGCAAGCCGAACGAGTTGAACGCGAGTGCCGTTTTGCCGTTTGTGAACGAAGCGCCCACCGTTTCCCGTGTCGTGCCGCGCTCGTTCTGCAACTGCTGACGGTCGGCCTCTTTGAGATCGTTGAACCGTTGGAACGACTTGTCGACTGCTTGTGAACTCCAGTCGAGTTTGAGGCCACCGATCGTCGCGCCGAGGTTTCGCCAGTCGATGGCGCCGTTCGCGTCCCC
>CAYYZP010000324.1:0-2323 GCA_964476165.1 uncultured Fimbriimonadaceae bacterium | reverse complement strand
TCGCTATCGACTGTCAGTTACATTCAAGAATCAATGAAACTCTTGCTCGGTCGCACGGACAAACTCTAATATGCGAAGTTCGAGGCATGTGGTCGGCGGAGAGCCTGTCCGTGGCACGAGCGCTCCACGCTAGTTCAAGCGAACAAGGACAGGAGCGAAACGTGGTACACGTTGACCGCGACCATCAAGGCGTTCGCCGCCATGACGCTCGCGAACACCACCCGATTGGTCTGAAACCGCACGCCAATGCACACCACCAACAGCGTCAGACTTAGTTTCGTCACCTCGAAGAGCCCAAACGCCTGCAGGCTCTTCAAAAACGGATTTGCCTCGCTCGCGCCCAACTCGAACGCCACCAGTGTAAATGCCAGGTCGCCGAGGCCGAGCGCGGCATAAAGCACGAGCCACTCAGGAACAAACTTCGCCCGTGAGGGTGCGCACGAAACGGCCATACCCGTCGCCTCCATATTTGGATTAATCCACCTTTGCGGCGGATCCCACACAAAAACCTGTCAACAATAGAGGCTACTTGAGGATGTGCGTCACGAGCCCAAAGACATGAAAGCCCGCGACTCCAGCCATCGCAAAATTCGCCACCCAAACGATCCCCCTGACGAGCCGTACTGGCCATAGCATCGTGCCCACGAGCACTACAAGCAGGGTTAGCGTGACCTTGGAGGACGCGAAAGTGCCAGCGGACAGGGTCGCCCGCAACAAGGGATTTGCCTCGCCATACCCGGCGAAGAACGCCATTTGGCTGAATCCGAGGTCGAGGATGCCCAGGAACGCATAGGCGACTACAGCGACTGGGACGGTCGAGCGTATGTGCGTCGCCGATGTGACAGAGCGTCGGAGCCAGTCCATGAACCTATAATCCTCGCCTCCCCCCACCAGTTCCTATAAGGATGGGTCTAGTGGTCCAAAAGGTTCAGGGGACTCAGACGGTCGCTTTGGAGCGCTGGGCGATTGTTTCAAGGAACGACTCGTTGTTGGGCGTCCGCTTGAGCAGTTTAATGAGCGATTCCGTCGCTTCGAGCGCGTCTTGCGACTTAGCGAGCATGCGGTGCAACTGCACCACGGCCTCCAACTGGTCGCGGTCGAAAAGCGCCTCTTCGTGGCGCGTGCTGGAAAGCCGCACGTCGATCGCGGGCCAAATCCTGCGCTCGGCGAGTTCGCGGTTTAGCACGATCTCCATGTTGCCCGTGCCCTTGAACTCTTCAAATATCTGGTCGTCCATGCGCGAGCCCGTTTCCACGAGCGCGGTGGCGATGATCGTGAGCGATCCCCCCTCCTCGACGTTTCGCGCCGCACCGAAGAATCGGCGTGGGCGATACAAAGCGGCTGGATCGAGGCCTCCCGACAAAGTACGACCGGACGGGTTAATCGTCAGGTTGCTCGCGCGCGAATAGCGCGTGATCGAGTCCAAAAGAATGACCACGTCGCGGCCCATTTCGACAAGACGCTTGGCCTGGTCGAGACAAAGTTCGGCGACGCGCATGTGGTTTTCAGCCGGTTCGTCAAACGTCGAACTAATGACCTGGCCTTTGACGAACCGCCGAATGTCCGTGACTTCTTCAGGTCGCTCGTCCACCAGCAGAACCATCAAATACGCTTCGGGGTTGTTCACCGCAATCGAGTTCGCGATCGACTTGATGATGGTGGTCTTGCCCGCCTTGGGCTGTGCGACGATCAGACCGCGCTGGCCCTTGCCGATAGGGGCAATGAGGTCGATGATGCGCCCGATGACTTTGTCTGGCTCGGTCTCCTGCATTAGTTTTTCAGCAGGGAAGAGGGGGGTAAGTTTGTCGAAGTTGACGCGCGTCTGGATCTCTGGAGACGACGCGCTATATCCGTTGACGCCTTCGACGCGCAACATCCCATGGTACTTCTCGCCTTCTTTCGGCTCTCTCACGAGCCCAAAAACGATGTCGCCCGGACGCAGTCCGAACCTCTTGACCTGTGACTGGCTCACATAGACGTCCTCGTGCGAGGGAAGATAGTTCATGCTTCGCAGGAACCCCCACCCGTCCGGAAGGATGTCGAGCACGCCCTTTCGATAGGCGGAATCGAACTCCTCGTTCGCCTTTTGCAGCAACTGCTCGATGATCAGCGCTTTGTCGGTGTCGATCGAGATGCCGGCGGCTTTGGCCGCCTTCGCCAGTTCCGCTGGCGGCATGTCGTCGAAGTGGTTGTAGCCGATCTCAGGAAGATTTTCAAGGTCTTCATGGTCCATTCGGTGGGGTCGGCGGTTGTTGTTCCTGCGGTTGCCTTTTTGTTGGCCGCCGTCGGATTTTCGGGGACGGAATGTGTGCGTCATAGGACG
>CAYYZP010000323.1:0-6561 GCA_964476165.1 uncultured Fimbriimonadaceae bacterium | reverse complement strand
AGCGCGATGGTTCCTGAAATCGTTCCTGAAGAGCGGCGCGGTCGGGCAAGTTCGGTGATGAGCCTTCTTCAACTGGTCGGTCAAATTGGGTCGTCGGTAGCCGCGTTGCTCATCTATGGCGCGATCAAAGATCCGGTGGCCGCGGTCAAGACCGTTTACATTGGGATCGGGTCGGTGAATCTGCTTTGCGCGATGGTGACGATTTATACGATCCGTGCGGTCAAGCCATCGGAGCAGGCGCACGTGGACGATGAAAAGTTTTTCAGAAAATGGGCGCGACCATTCAATTCTGCGGACTTCCGGTGGGTTTGGTTCACACGTTTGATGAGCGCGCTCGGGTTTTATCTGGTGTCGACCTATCTCCTCAACTATTTGAAGGACGCATTTGGGTCGTATGTCATCTTCGGACAAGATCTCGGATCGACAAGCATGGCGGCGAATGTTTTGGGACTGACGATTTCGGTGACGGGCGCGATTGGGTCCGTTGTGGCAGCGAAATACGCCGACAGGTGGGGGCGCAAGCGGCTCATCTATGTTTCGGGGGCGATTATTTTCGTCGCGATGGTGCCGTTTGCTTTTGTCAGGGACTATTCGGCCGCGTGGATGCTGGCGTGTTTGTTCGGCGCAGGTTATGGACTTTATCTTTCGAGCGATTGGGCGCTGGTATCCGATGTTCTTCCCAACAAGCACGCTGCGGGCGTCGAGATGGGGGTCTGGGCGAGTAGCATTGTGAGCGTGCAACTTTTTAGTGGGGGGTACGGAAGAGTGATCGATTGGCTGAACAAGGTGTGGCCGCTGACGGGATATATGAGCGCGATCATTCTTTCGGGATGTCTGTTCCTTGGGAGTACTGTGCTGGTGCGGCAGGTCAAGGGGTCGCGGTAGATTGGTGAACCCCCTCCTAGCCTCCCCCAAGCGGGAGGGATTAGGTGCGGGTGGGTTTGGTGTATGGGATTGGGGTGGGGGTAGAGGAGAGGAAATAGATTTGGAGCGAAGGGTTTTGTGCGAGGTCTCGAGCGAGCGAACTGTCGTCGGTGACGACGGTCACAAACGTGAAGGGCGAACGGCGGAGGGCGCCTGCCGCAAGCGCAATCTGGTTGCGAAGAAAGTCGTCGCGGGACTTGACAAAACTCGGAAGCGGTGCGACGAGGACGAGAACGTCGATGCTAATCCCCCACCCGGGCGACTCCTTGCGATAGGCGTAAGCGCGGGAAACTTTTTTAAGTTCCTTAAGAATCGCCTTTGTGGATTCTATATCTTGCGGTAAAAGGCTCATCGACAACCGAACTTCATTGGGGGCGAGTTCGCAAAGTTTTTCGGTCTCTTCTTGCTCCCTCTCCTCGAACTCGTCGGCTCTCTCGGAGTTCAATTGCGCCTGTTGGTGGTCTCCTTGCCCGTGCTGGAACCACGCGATCGCTTCATAGGCGTCTTTCGCGCACCTTCTGTCGGACTCTGCCGCTCTTTGGAGCATCGTGATTCCTGAATCGTCGTTGCACTTTGTGAGACAAAAGCCGGTGAGGAACAAAAGCCTCGGGTCATCGGGAAACCTTTTGAGAAGGGCGGAGGTCTGTTCCCCCACCTGCTCGGGGCCGTAGACGCTGATCAGAGCGGTCGCCTTTTTACGGCACTCGTCGAGTGTGAGCGTGGTTTCATCTCTTTCTTGATAGTCGCGCAATATGCTTTCACTCTTGAAGTATTCGTCGCGCGACTCCTTCCATCTGGGCAGGGCTTCTCTGACCCATTTGGCGTCGGCTTGGAGAAGGATTTTTCGCAAGCGGTCCCCGAAATACTCTTCGGCGGCGGACTTTTCGACTTGTCCGAGGAATGCTAATATCGCGTCGATGGCCAGTGGGTCGTCGGGGTCTGCGGCGATGCCGAGGGCCTCGGTTCGTTCGCGCAAAGAAGGGTGCGAATCGTCGAAGGTCGTCTCCTCCTTCAGAAGCCGGATCAAGGACTCGCGAACGCCCCCCTCCCTGTTCGGTGGGGAAGGCGAGGAGGCGGTGATAGAAGTCCTCGGGGGGGGACGCGCTTTCGCGCACGCCAGATTTGATGTGCTTCACGTAGGCAGCGAGCCGGTGCTTGAAGTCGATCGACATGCGGACGAGGCCGCGCGCCATCGCTTCATTGGACGTGAACTTCGCGCCAAGTTCATCAGCTTCGAACTCGGCCTGTCTGCGCAAGACGTAGGTCATGGCAGAAAGCCGAGGGACGTACCAGTTGAGGAACTTGAACATCGGCTTTGCCAAGACGCCTTCGCTGGTCGCCAACTGTTCGTAAAGTCCGATCCACATGGCATTGAGGCGATAAAACCTGTTGCCCGCCTTGACGTGGCTCTCGCTGTGGTGGGCAAGTTCGTGTGCAAGGATCGCCGCGATTTCGTCCTTTTTTTGCGTAAGCAGGAGGGGAAGTCCGAGCACTACGAAACAGCGGCTGCCGAAGATGGCGAACTTTGTGGCCGAGCACGCATATGCGTTGAAGTCCTCGTCGAGGAGAACTTTTTCGATGGGGGGGGCGCCCATAGCGACGCGGATGCGTTCTAGTTCCTGGTGGAGCACGGGAGCGTCTTCGCGTCTGATCTCCTTGCCTTGGGGGGGGTCGATCTTGATCCAGATCGCGCGCAAGAACATGAGCGAGACGCCGCCAACGATGACGAGGAGTTTCAAGAGCCCGGCGCTCACTCCGGAGGCGATCATAGCCCAGACGATGGCTGTCAGGCCGAGGAGGACGATGGCGAATCCGGACAAGTAGGTTGCGTAGCCCAAGGTGACGAAACGCGAGACTTTTTTGCGATATTCGTCGGGAGACCGTTCGTTGAGGGTCTCCACTTCATGGACGATCGATTCGAACTGGCTTCCTTCCACTCTCGCTCTATTATAGGACGAAGGGGGAGTGGGAAGCGTCCCTTCTTGGCAAGTTCTGTCTTAAGTATGCTCGGTTTTCTGCCATGGAATTTTGCAAGAAAACGGTCCGGGATGCGGATTTTTCGGGGAAGCGGGCTTTGGTGCGTTGCGACTTTAATGTTCCGTTGAAGGAGGGTTCGATTTTTGATGATCGACGGATCGTGGAGTCGCTGCCGACGGTTCGGTATCTGATGGAGCAGGGGGCAAAGGTGGTCTTGTGCAGCCACCTGGGGCGGCCTGATGGGGAGCGACAGGCTAAGTACTCGTTGGCTCCAGTGGGCGCGCGGCTTTCCTCGTTGCTCGGTGTTTCCGTGCCATTGCTTTCTGACTGCGTGGGTTCAGATGTAGAGGGACGTGTGTCGTCTATGAAGGGGGGGGAGGTCGTGCTGCTGGAAAACGTGAGGTTCCACAAGGAGGAGACCGAGAACGATCCTGAATTTTCTGCATTGCTTGCTCGGTTGGCCGATGTCTATGTCAACGACGCCTTTGGGACGGCGCACCGGGCCCAGTCGTCGACGGAGGGAGTCGCGCACCTATTGCCGGGATTTGCAGGGTTCTTGATCGAGAAGGAACTAAAGTATCTTGGAGAGGCGCTTACGTCTCCGGCGCGGCCCTTTGTAGCGGTGTTGGGGGGGGCGAAAGTAGCGGACAAGATTCGCGTGGTCGAGAACTTGTTGCCTCGTGTGGACAATCTTCTCATTGGGGGAGGGATGATGTTCACTTTTCTTCGGGCGCAGGGTTTTGAGATCGGTCGGAGTCTGCTGGATTCGGAGAGCCTTGATTTTGCTGGATCGTTGCTCGGTCGGGTGGGTGAGAAAATCGTTTTGCCGGTCGATGTCGTTACTGCTGCTGCCCTCTCTCCCGACGTTTCGACTTCGATGGTGGATGTTTCGGCTATCGGAGCGGATCAGATCGGGGCTGACATTGGTACGCGGTCTTCGGATCTGTTCTCGGGGATTTTAAGGGCTGCCGGGACGGTGGTATGGAACGGGCCGATGGGGGTTTTCGAAATTCCGCCGTTTGCGGCGGGCACTCGGGCGGTGGCCTTGGCAATGGCCGAGTGCTCCGGCGTGACGATCGTGGGTGGGGGCGACAGCGCGGCGGCGATCGAGAAGTTCGGGCTGGCGGACCGAGTGACCCACGTCAGCACGGGTGGGGGCGCGAGCCTTGAGTTTCTTGAAGGGCGAGTGTTGCCGGGGATCGCAGCGTTGCAGGATCGGTAGGGGGAGGGAGAGCGGCGGGAAGGATCACGGCTGTCCCGGAAGTCACGCGAGTTTGGAAAGGACTTTGTCTGTTGTGACTTCCCGAACAACCGTGGCACACGTCGGATCGGTGGGTATCGGGGGGGTCAGGGGTCGAGGGTCAAGAGAGAGTAATTGCATGGGGTAGGACAAATTTGAAATCTGAGATTTGAATTTCTTGGAGTGCAGGCGGGACGCCCGCACCACAAAGGGGGGACTAGAGTAGTGCAGCGTCGAGGCCGGCGAAGCGGAGAACGGTCTCGAACTCTTCTTTCGTCGCCGGCATGACGCTGAACATCATTCCCTTTTTGAGGAGCATCATGTCCTTAAGTTCGGGGATTTCTTTGAGTTCGATGAGAGATAGAACGCGGTTGAACTTTGCGACGAACTCCACGTCCGGTGCGAACCATCGCGGGTTTTCGGGCTGGCTTTTCGGGTCGTAGTATCTGCTCTTCTTGTCAAACTGCGTGGGATCGTGGTAGGAGGCTTTGACGATCCGCATGACACCTGCGGCGCCGCTCGGCTTTGCGTTCGAGTGCGAAAAGATCGCCAAGTCCCCCACCTGCATCTTGTCGCGCATCCAGTTGCGAACTTGGTAGTTCCGACAGCCCTCCCAGATCGCCGGGCTCTTTTTCATGAGATGGTCGATGCCGTAAACCTCTGGCTCGGACTTCATCACCCAGTAGTTCATTTTTCGATTATGGGGGATCGAGAGAGAAAGGGTCAGTGGTCAAGGGTCGAGATACGAGGTACGAGAGTCGAAAGTTGAGGTACGAACTCTAGGATTTGAGATGAATCGGGTGCGGACCTCCAGATCTGCACAACAAACTAGCATGGTAATATCGGTTGCATGAAACGCATCACCGTTACAGTTTTCGTCGTTTGTCTCGTTGTGGGTGCTTCAGCACAGGGGCTCAGCAAGGAGACGCGGCTCGAGGTCGCAAGCGCAAACGAGTGGCGGGGCACGGTGCTGACCGACGGGCTCGTGTTCCAGCCTCAGATCGAGTTCGGGCTGCCGACGGGGACGCAATTGAGGGTGTGGGGCTCGTTCGATCTGGAGAACGAAGGCATCAACGAGATGCAGTTGTTCCTGCGCCACAACTTCGCACTGGGATTGGCGAGCGCAACGGTGGGGGCGATCCGCTATCAGCGGGAGGGGGGACTTCCCGACACGACTGAACTTTATGGATCGGTGTCGACAGTTTTGCCAATGCCGCTCACGTTTTCTGTTTGGCAGGACATCGACCAGGTCGACGGACTTTATGCGCGCGTCGGAACAGGAGCGAAGATCCCGTTCATCGGAGTCCCGGGCACGAAGATGGACGCGTCGTGGCGCGCGTGGCTGGGATACAGCGACGACGAGCACGCGGCGTACTACGGAGCGGCTGACGCCGGTCTCGCCGACCTCGGCGGCCGCGTGACCGTTGGTTTTGGAGTGGGCAAAGCGTGGATCGCGCCGTGGTTGCAGTACACGACACTGATTGACAGCGATTTTTCGTCTGCGAACGGGCACCGCTCAAACGTGACGATCGGCGTTGCGTTCGGGACGGGGTTCTAAAGCGTAGATAAGACACATACGTCTTATTGGCGAAAGCATGCCAAGGTACCATCGGTGCCGCACATGAGCCGCATTGATCACCAAGACATCTCCATCGGCACGCTCGCACCGATGAAGAACGCACCCGACTATCTCAAGCAGATCAAGCACCACGGATTTGAGACCTACGAACTCACGATGTGGGCGCACATCGACGACAACGACCTGCCGAAGATCGCGCGGGAAGTTTTAGACGAAATCGCAGGCATGGCAAAGATCAGCAGCGTCGGACTGTATGGAAACCCACTGCAGGACGAGAAGACCGCGCAAGACTGGGAGACCGTCATCAAGAGCGCGAAACTTTTCGGCGCCGGCGTCGTTTGCGGTTTCGCCGGCGCATTGGAAGATAGACCCGTAGACGAAAGCATGCCGAAGTTCAAAGAGGTTTTTGGGCACTTGGCGAAAGTGGCGGAAGGCGAAGGGGTGAAGATCGCCTTTGAAAACTGCGATATGGGCGGCACGTGGGCGCTGCCCAAATGGAACATCGCGCACTGCCCGCGCGCGTGGGAAATGATGTTCAACGAGGTTCCGGGCGACACTATCGGCCTCGAATGGGAGCCGTGCCACCAGATGGTCTCTCTCATCGACCCGATCCCGCAATTGCGGAAGTGGGTGGGTCGCATCCACCACATCCACGGCAAGGACGCGACGATCCATTGGGACGTGATCGAGAGCGAGGGTATCCGGTCTGGCAACGAGTGCGTTTGGCACAGAACCCCCGGCTTTGGCGACAGCAATTGGTCGGACATTATTTCGATCTTACGCAAGGCCGGGTGGACCGGCACTATCGACATCGAGGGCTGGCACGATCCTGTGTACAGCG
>CAYYZP010000322.1:0-1991 GCA_964476165.1 uncultured Fimbriimonadaceae bacterium | reverse complement strand
CACGCCCTTTCGGTCCGACCAAGAATAATTCAACTCCTGCGACAGGCTGACCGGACTGAATGTCTGTGACAAACCCAAGCACTCCGCCCGGAGAAACTTTTGCGATCAGGCCAAGGCGCGAAACGTTGATCCACTGGTGCTGCTGGCGGGCATCGATCTCGGCGCGCACGATATAGAGCCCTTCTGCAAGGCGGGGAAGTTTGATCTCTTCGGCGAAGCGGCCCTGAAAGTCCCTCGATTCAAGTCTTGCGGTCTTTTCCCAAAACGGCTTAGGATCTTTCTGGATTGTTCCTGGATCGTGGCGGTTATAGGCTATGTTTTTGGCGAGGGCATAAAGGTCTCGGCGCTGAAAGATGTCCTTTTCTTTGAAATCAAAAATCTTGACCGTTACTTCGTCGCTCCTGGTTAGCCCGTTGATGACGATCTTTGGGATTTCGTTAGGCGTATAGACGGGTTGAATGTTCCTGAGATAAAGTTCGTCACCTTGCCACTTGAGTTGGACGACGAGATCGGTAGCGTCCTGTATGACAGACACGTTTGTGGTCGCTGAATATCCTGGGGCGTAGGCGTACAGGACGTTTCTGCCGAACGGGACGTTATTAATCGTAAACCGTCCATTCTTGTCAGTCTTGCTCTTGAAGATGGTCTTTTTGGTCAAGTCACCGGTGTCGGCCAATGATTCCAAATACACTTCGCTGTCGCTGGAAGCAACACCCGAGCTCTCCAACACGATCTTCCCGCTCACTTTGAAGACAGGAGTCTCCTCCGTCAATGCAAATACAGACAGGAGGATCAGCGCAAGGAACCCGGCGGCAACACCGAGTGGTCTAAGCAGACGATCTGACTTCACGAGACTCCTTGCTCTGTTTGCGACCAACGAAAAAGACGAATGCGGCTACGAGAGCGCAGAACACGGCCACGATCAAAAAAAGGTTTGTCTTGGCTTCCTTTGTGAGTGTGAGTTCAACGGCTAGCGGCGTGTAGGCGACGAGCACGGCGCACTGGAGACCTGCGGCACCGACGAAAGACAGTGGGTTTCGTAGTTCGGTGAGCATCAACAGCGCTGGAGCGATACCGAGACCAAGGACTAGTCCAATTGCGCCTTTCGCACCAAAGAACGCAGCGATAAAAAGCACGACGACCAGGCCAGCGAGAGCAATGCACGCTTTGGACACCCCCCCCAAAAACGAATCGGCTCGTCTTCCTGCCTTAAGCCCGTCCAAAAGTGCGAACATGACCAGGACTCCAAAAATGAACCCCATGATCCCATAGTGCTGACCGATGTCGAACGGCTCAACGATGCTCGGGTAAGTCTCCCTGAACACCCGATAGAATCCAAAGGTCGCCAATACGCCGACGGCGGGCAAGAGGTCGATTCGATCGAGAAGGAGTAAGGTGCCGACGCCGCACAGCGCGCAAACCGCTATCCCCAGACCATAAGCGACGCTGAACGAGTACGTGGCGAGAGAAAACCAAATGAGGACGACGATCCCCCACGGCATCGTCCGGTTGGAGCCCGGTTGGCAGGTCCATGAAGAGATGAGTGCCAACACGACCGACAGCGCCGCAACGATGCCAAGACTCTCCTCTCCTAAGTACACGTCAAGCGACAGCCAAACAAGCACGACCAGAACTGCGACACCAAGCGAGTGGGCGATCCACGGTTTTTGGTTTCGCGCACTTTGCCCAATCGCCCAACGAACGAGCACCGAGAGCAAGACGACGATGCAGACGACCGGAGCCGTGTCGCTCAAGGCTTCTCGGTATCCAATGAGGGCAAGCATCGTGACCGCACCTGAAAAGAAAGTGGCCAGTATGAGCATTGCGCCGGTCCTTCCGCCGCTCAGCAGGCTTGGAAGCGCACCGATTGTGGTTCCGACGACGAGCCCGCCGTATGTCGGGGTGGTTGTGACTTTGATGGCTTCGAAATCGTTGCCGCAGATGAACGCCGCCAGCCCGAACCCCATCATCACGCTTCCTTCACTTGAAGT
>CAYYZP010000321.1:0-2233 GCA_964476165.1 uncultured Fimbriimonadaceae bacterium | reverse complement strand
CGCCGACGCCGTCGCGCTCGAGCGGAACCTAAAGGCAGAGATCCAACGATCTGAGGGAACGACGACGGTATTCTTCACTAAGAACAAGAAGTATTCGCCTTCTTTGTACAGCCTCAAGCCTGCTTTCCGGCTCGTCGCCGCCCGCGCAAGAGTTTGGACACCAAAACGCCTTTCCATGTTTCAAGGATCGACGTTCCGAGCGTGCAAAAAACTTTACACCGAATACAAGAAGGATTTCATCACGACGAAACGGCCGATCCCTTCACTCGGGAAAAACGGCCACACGGTGCCGCTGCACTACCGGCCCGGCGCCGGTGGGCAAGTTGTCGACGACTCTTACGTTGTAACAGTCGGAAGAATGACCGAGAAACTGAGCCACCGCTTTGGGCTGCAAGCATCGGTCGTTCACCAGACTGACGCGAAGGTCATCCTTGTCACTTTTTACACGGGTCGAGACGCCGACTGGCAACCTGGAACGCGGTACCTCGCTTGACCTCTTTAAATGAAAGAGGACAGGCAGCAGTGCTGCCTGTCCAAATTTCTTGTCGTTGTCGAATCCTGTTTAGAGGCTCGACGGGTCGGCTTTCCACTCGGCAGTGGTTTTGCCAGCGAACGTCGGATCGGCGTTCACCGCGTTTGCCAAGTAGGCGCCAGTGACCGGGCCGGATGGCCAAGTCTTCATGTAGGTCGGCTGCAAGTCGCCAGCGACAGGAACGTCGGTGGACGTCATGCCAAGTTCCATGGCCCATTGCTCCTTGGCAGATTCGATCTGCTTAAGGTTGCCACAGATGGTCTGCAGTCGGCTGTTTTGTCGAGCCTTGATAAAGTTGGGCACCGCGATCGCGAGAAGGATGCCGATGATCAAGACCACGATCATGATTTCAACGAGTGTGAAACCGGTTCGTTTATTGCGCTTCATTTTGTGTTGTGTTCCTCCGGACTCAGGTTTTTTCCTGCGGGTAACCAGACCCGTGACTCACGTGTTCCATCACCAATGGTGGTAAGCAATCGCAGATATACTGGTCTTGGCGCCGGAGGGGGAATTGCTGGTAGAAACCCTGACGGTAATCCTATCGTATGAAAACTATGGCCAAGTTCAATCTCTCCCTCGCCGTTCTGGCGATGGCCTGGTCATCTGCCTTCGCAAGCGTGGATATGTTCCGCCCAAGCGTCAAGGATCAGATTCAATTGGGGAAGAAGGCGGCGGCGCAGGTTCGGGAGCAAGAAAGGGTCCTGCCCGAGTCTGATCCGAGGGCGAGGCTCGTAAAAAAACTGGGTAAGTCGCTGACCGACCTCATTCCGCAACCAGAGAAGGACAAGAAGCCCTTTGAGTACTCGTTCGAAGTCATCGAAAGCCCGGAGATCAACGCGTTCGCCCTCCCCGGCGGCCCGATCTTTTTCTACTCTGGGCTCTTCGCAAATTTGGAGACCGAGGACCAGATCATGGGTGTCCTCGCCCACGAACTGACCCACGTCCGCAAAGAGCACTGGGCCAGCGCCTACGAAAACAATCAGAAGCGGCAACTGGGACTGACTTTGGCCCTCATTCTTTTGAGAGCGAACAGGACGGCTTTCGACATTGCAGGAGTCTCTGACGCGCTCTTGTTCACTCTTCCCTACTCGCGCAAGCACGAGTCAGAGGCCGACAAACTCGGTTATACAGTCATGGCCGAGGCAGGTTATAACCCTCGCGGCATGGTCGAGGTTTTCGAGGTTCTGAAGGCCAAAGGTGGAAGTTCAAGGACTGCAGAGTGGCTCAGTTCGCACCCGGACTCAGACACTAGGATCAAAGCCATCGAAAAACGCATCGCGTCCGAAACGAGGCCGTTTGGGGATCAGCGGAAGTTAAGCGAGCCAGTAAAGGCGCTCAACGTGCTTTCAACGCGGCGTCGGATCCCTGTGGTCTTTTAGCCTTCGGCAGGCACGGTTTCCTTTTTGGCAGTCGCTTCGGCGCGGATGCTGAGTTCCGCCGCCAACCGACCCGCGATCTTCTCGAACGCAAGAACGTTGGCTGCGCCTGAAGGCATCATGGATAGTGGCGTTCCCTTTTCAGTCGACTCGCTCACGACGGCATCGAGCGGTATCGAACCAAGGAACGGCGCTTTCAATGTGGCGGCGAGCGACTCCCCCACCTGACCGGCGAATATCCGGGTCTCAGTGCCGCACCCTGGGCATACGAAGGTCGCCATGTTTTCGATGACGCCGAGCAACGGCGTACCGAGTTTTGCAAAAA
>CAYYZP010000320.1:0-2959 GCA_964476165.1 uncultured Fimbriimonadaceae bacterium | reverse complement strand
ACGTCACCATCCACCGCGCGACAGGCGAGGGAGCGACGACCATCGTCGGCGATCGCAACTATCTGATGGCTTTCACGCATCTCGGCCACAACACCAACCTTGGCAACGACATCACGATCGCCAACAGCGTCGGCCTGAGCGGCCATTGCACGGTCGAGGACTTCGTGACCCTCGGCGGAATGGTGGGGGTACACCAGTTCGTGCGCATCGGACGTCTTTCGATGGTCGCTGGCCTGAGCAGGATCACCCGCGACGTGCCGCCGTTCATGCTCGTCGAGGGCTTTGGCGACCAGAGGGTCTGCGACATCAACGCCGTCGGGCTACGACGCTCCGGGATCACACAGGATGGAAGGCTCGCGCTCCACAAAGCCTGCAAGTTGCTGTTCAAATCGCAGTTGGGCCTTACAAAGGCGATCGAGATCACGCGGCGCGAGGTCACGACGACTGCTGAGGTCGAAGAACTCATCGCTTTCATGGAACGCCTCTTCCACGGCAAGAACGGCCGCGGCGACCAGAGATGAGGGTCTTCTTCAGCGCGGGAGAAGCGTCAGGCGACGCCTACGCAGCAGAACTCATGAGTGTACTGATGCCCGAACGCATCGGTTTCCTTCGCCAACGCCTTGCTGACTTCCGAAACAATTTCAGTCAAGACACGAGTGATGAGCAACTCGTCAGGCTCATGCTGGACAACCAGTTGTTCGACGAATCCGACATCGTCCACATCGTTGCGGCGTTCGAACAAGACACGGGGCAACGAGTGCCTGAGGAACTCTTGGGAGGAGGTCACGGCAAACTTCTTGATTTTATTTCTCGATCCGTTGTCGCATCGTCGAACAAGGCAGACATTTTCTTCGAAGCAGTAGGAGGAAGGCGCTGTGAAACCGCCGGAGCCCATATCGTTGCTGATTCGTCGAACTGGGGCGCACTCGGAATCCTGGAAGCCTTAAAGGTCTATCCACGCGTCTTGGTCGGCTTCAATCGTGCAAAAAGGGCCCTCCGAAGCCGAAGCCCCGGCGTTTTCATCCCTATTGACTTTGGGTACATGAACATACGGTTGGCGCGGTACGCCAAACGCTTCGGGTGGAAAGTCCTTTACTTCATCCCGCCCGGCTCGTGGCGCAAGGACAAGCAGGGGGGGGACTTACCGGCGGTCACCGACGCGATCATCACACCGTTCCCCTGGAGCGCAGAGTTACTGAACAAGATGGGCGCGAACGCGCACTACTTCGGCCATCCGCTAAAGGAAATGGTCGCGCGCGTCCCAGACGTCGCCGACCGAAAAGGCATCGCCGTCCTCCCCGGCAGCCGCAGGCACGAGATCGACAGCAACATCCCAGCCATTGCGGAGGCGATCAAAGAAATGCAGGGACCGGTCCACATCGGCGTCGCCCCCACCGCGAACAAAAGGGTGCTCCTCGAAACTTGGCTCAGATGGTCGGACCACGAACCAATCCTACACGACCGTTCGGTCGCGGCGTTCAAGTCCGCGCGCTCTGCCATCGTGTGCAGCGGAACCGCGACCCTCGAGGCCGCCCTCTGCGCCTGCCCCTGCGTCGTCGTCTATCGCGGGACAAAATTGATGGAGATCGAGTACAAGATCAGAAAACCCAGTTTCGAGTACATCAGCCTCCCAAATATCCTACTCGGCAGGCCGCTTCTCAAAGAACTCATCCAATGGGACGCGAATCCCGCGAACATAAAGGTCGAACTCGAGCAGATCCACAACGCTGGCCCAAGTCGAACCGAAATCCTCCAAGCTTTTCAAGAAATCTCAGACAGCCTCGGCATGACCGACTGCCTTGAAAAGACCGCCGCCCTGGCAAAAACACTGGCGTCCCGCTGGGGTCCCTGGAACCAGGAACTCAAAGGGCGAAAAGACGGTTGAACAGGGCACAAGTTCGATTAATGTAATTCCTCCCGAGCCGGGCCTAAGCAATCCGCTTTGGCCCGGTTTCTTCTATGTTGAGGGTGGCCCGGTCTGACATTCTCGTGCAGACCGGGATCAAAACTCCAAGTACACTCGCCCGATGGCATTCGGCTGGGAAGGCAAAAAAACAAGGCTCGTGCCGCTCGATTACGACCGCCACTTCGAGAACTGCTACCGCTGGATCAACGATCCGAGCGTCAGCGAATGGCTGGCCGTCGGCGACCATCCGATGGGGCGGATCGCCGAAAAAGAATGGTTCGACCAGGCGCAGAAACCCAGCGACACCGCAGTCCAGTTCGCCATCGAGACCCTCGAAGGCCGGCACATCGGCAACTCGGGACTGTTTCAAATGAACCTCAAGCACGGCATAACCATGAGTGGTAGCCTGATCGGAGAAACAGCCGACCGAGGCAAAGGGCTCGGCACCGACTCCGCTATAACGCGCGCCCACTATGCGTTCCACGTCCTCGGACTCCGAATGATGTTTTCCGAGTATTTCGTCGGCAACACTGGCTCCGAACGCATGCAAATGAAGGTCGGCTACACCGAATGCGGGCGCAAACCTCAAGCCTTTTGGAAGCGTGGCGCCTATCGGGATATGGTATCGACCGTCCTCACCCGCGAACGGTTTTACGAACTCCACTCAGACCTGGCCAAGTAGACGCGCCGCCCGCCAAGCAGGTCTAATACAACCATGCTTACGGCCTTGGTCTCTTTGGTGCTCGTCCAGTCGCACTATAAAGCGAACGAAAATATTCCTCAGTGGCGCAACATCGGCCCATACCGCGCCGGACGGACGGTCGGGGCGTGCGGCATCGCAGAACAACCGCACACGTTCATCATGGGCGTCAACAACGGCGGAGTCAGGAAGACAACCGACGCCGGCCAAACTTGGAAACCAATCTTCGACGCCCAGCCGACGGGCTCTATCGGCGACGTCGCCTTTGCGCCGTCAAACCCAAACGTCATCTATGTTGCGAGCGGTGAGGGTCTCCACAGGCCGGATCTATCGACCGGCGACGGCATGTACAA
>CAYYZP010000319.1:0-3047 GCA_964476165.1 uncultured Fimbriimonadaceae bacterium | reverse complement strand
ATCGTGTTGCGGAAGTCCACTGTGCGGCCTTGGCTGTCGGTCAGTTGGCCGTCTTCAAGCACCTGCAGCAACAAGTTGAATACTTCAGGATGCGCCTTCTCAATCTCGTCGAGCAAGACCACGGCGTAAGGGTTGCGTCTGACCTGTTCGGTCAGTTGTCCGCCCTCGTCGTAACCGACGTAGCCCGGAGGCGCCCCCACCAGACGACTGATGGCGAACCGCTCCATGTACTCGGACATGTCGATCCGGATCATGCTCGTCTCTTTGTCGTACAAATAACTGGCGAGCGCCTTGGCGAGTTCGGTCTTGCCGACGCCGGTTGGGCCGAGGAAAACAAAACTTGCGATGGGCCGCTTTGGATCTTTCAGCCCGCTTCGAGCCCTGCGGATTGCGCGTGATACAGCGGTCACCGGGTCCTTTTGTCCGATGATCCTCAAGTGGAGGTCGTCCTCCATATGCAAAAGTTTTTGGCTTTCCGCCTCGACCAGTTTCGTGACCGGGATGCCGGTCCAACTCTGGACGATCGAGGCGATCTCCGCCTCGCGGACGATTGCGTCGGGCTTTTCAAGTTCAAGCCATTTTTCTTCGCCTTCCGCAATGCTCGCTTCGAGTGCTTCGATCTCAGTGGAAAGTTTCTTAGCCTCAGTTCCTTCAGGTGCGTGTCGATTGGCATGGTCGAACTCGGAGCGGAGTTTCCCAAGCCTCATCTTGTCCTGGCGAATCTCGAGAGGCGGCAGGCTCTGCTGTAGTCGGACGCGGCTCGCGGCTTCGTCGACGAGATCGATCGCCTTGTCAGGGAGCGTGCGGTCGGTGATGTAGCGTTGCGAAAGTTGGACCGCGGCTAGCAGGGCGTCGTCGGTGATCTCGACGTTGTGGTGCGCCTCGTATCGTTCGCGCAGCCCTTTGAGGATGTCCACGGCCTCTTCTGCGTTCGGCTCGCGCACTTTGACGGCTTGGAAGCGGCGTTCGAGCGCCGCGTCTTTTTCGATGTACTTTCTAAACTCTTCTTGTGTGGTCGCTCCGACGCACTGGAGTTCGCCGCGCGCAAGCGCAGGCTTCATGATGTTGCTCGCGTCGATCGCGCCTTCCGCAGCGCCCGCCCCCACCAGCGTGTGCAGTTCGTCGATGAATAGGATGACCTGGCCGCTCGCTTTGCGGACTTCCTCCATCACTTTTTTCATGCGCTCTTCGAACTCACCACGGTACTTTGTTCCAGCGACCAGACCCGCGAGATCGAGCGACACGATGCGCTTGTCCTTTAGGAGGTCGGGGATGTCTCCACTAACGATTCGCAGTGCGAGTCCCTCAGCGATGGCCGTTTTTCCGACGCCGGGTTCGCCGATGAGGCACGGGTTGTTCTTGGTGCGCCTCGTCAAAATCTGCATGACGCGCTCGATCTCGTTCTGCCTTCCAACGACCGGATCGAGTTTGCCTTCGCGCGCGAGTTCTGTCAGGTCGCGACCGAACTCGTCGAGCGTCTGGGTCTTTATCGCCGGACTGGTCGAACTTCCGCCTGAGCGCGAAGTCGTGCCACGTGAACTGACGTCGTTGTCCTGGAGAGCCATGACTTCGCGTCGGCCCTTGTCCAGTTCGACCCCAAGTTTGGCGAGTACCCGTCCCGCAAGGCCGTCGCCTTCGCGGATCAGTCCGAGCAACAGGTGCTCGGTGCCGATGTAATTGTTGTTGAGGTTGCGTGCTTCGTCGTACGCCAGGTCGATGACGCGCTTGGCGCGCGGAGTGAGGCTCATGTCTTGGGTCGATCTTGTTTCGCCACGAGGCAGTTGCTTCTCGACCTCGCCTCTAATTTTGCTGAGGCTTACGCCGAGCCTTTCGAGCACGCGCGCGGCCACGCTGTCGCTTTCGCGGACGAGTCCGAGCAAAAGGTGTTCCGTTGAAACGTACCCTTCGCCGAACTTCTGCGCCTCCTCTTGTGCGAAGAAGACGACTTTCCTGGCTCTTTCAGTAAATCTTTGCCACATTACGCGCTCGTTGTTCGTTACCTATTAACTATGGTTCCACAGAAGGCACCTAGCCCAAGCCGTGGGCCGATCCGCACCTTCCATTCTTTAGACGCCCCATCTGCCTCAAACGAACTACCATTGGGCGGGTTGGCACTTGACGGACCGTCCAAGTGTATTTTCGGTTGCCGAGGGGGGGCTGGTCAGGGCGGCTCCAAGGTAATTACGGGCTCTGGCGAGCGTCTGATAGGGTGTTGACAAATGGTTTTGGGATGGCCCGGCATGGGAGGTAAAAAGAAATCCATGGGTTCTGCGCCGAAGGTCGGGCTCCTTGTCCTGGTGTTCGTCGGCCTTCTCGTCGCGGCGTACGCCATCCTTGAAAAGAACCTGTTCGCCAAGAAGACCGACATCTATTACATCGAGTTTCCCAACGCTGGTGGCCTGCAGCCTGGTTCACGGGTCTTGCTGGCGGGAGTCCAGATTGGGTCGGTCTCAAAAGTCGAACTGATGACTCCGGGTCGGGCCCGAGCGGTCGTCGCCATTGAGCGAGGGTATTCGATCCCGGTTGGATCTACCGCGGTCTTGCCGACGTCGTTCATTTCGATCGGCGACCGACAGGTCGAGGTGATTCCCCCCCCGCAAGCGGAAAAAGTCGGGTCTCTGCCGCCGGGTTCGAGTATTCCAGGACGCCTTGCCTCGCCACTGGACGCCTTGGTTCCCAATAGCGAGAAGACCGTCGAAGAACTCAACAAGACGCTCGTCGCATTTCGTGAGTTTGTCTCTGACGAGGATTTCAAAGGGTCGTTTTCAAAAATGATGACGACTTCGGAGAGGACGATCAAGAATTTTGGTGATCTCGCCGAGACCATGGACGGCATGTTGGCAAAAAACGCAGGCTTGTTCGAGAAACTGCTCGTGTCCACTCAGAACAGTCTTGAAAACCTCGAGGCGGTCAGTGTGGAGGTCAAAAGGCTCGTGCAGAGCGGCGACCTGCAAGAACGCACAATCGCGCTTCTTGACAACATGAACGCTGCCGTCGTCTCCGGCAAGGAACTCGTCGCCGAACTCAACGAACTGGCCGGCGATCCA
>CAYYZP010000318.1:0-5740 GCA_964476165.1 uncultured Fimbriimonadaceae bacterium | reverse complement strand
CTAAATCTTCGCGTTCTTCAGCCGAAGACTATTTGTGACGACCGAGACGCTGCTGAGCGCCATCGCAAGGCTAGCGATTTCCGGCGAGAGGGTCATGCCAGTGAACGGGTACAGGATTCCTGCGGCGAGCGGTATCCCGAGCACGTTGTACACGAACGCGAAGAAAAGGTTCTGCTTGATTGTGCGCATCGTCACGCGAGAGAGCCTGATCGACCGCACGACTCCCCTCAAGTCGCCACCGACGAGCGTAATGTCGCTGGCTTCCATGGCCACGTCGGTGCCTGTGCCGATGGCGATTCCTACGTCCGCCTGGGCGAGAGCGGGCGCGTCGTTGATCCCGTCGCCGACCATCGCCACTTTTTTGCCTTCTGCCTGCAGTCGCCTTATTTCCGCAGATTTGTCGCCGGGCATGACTTCGGCGAGCACACGCGCCACCCCCACCTCGTCGGCGATGGCGCGCGCCGTGCGCTCGTTGTCTCCTGTCAGCATGACGACTTCGAGGCCCATTTCGCACATTTCTTGGACTGCCTCCTTTGAGTTCTGTCTCACGGTGTCTGCCACCGAAATAACAGCCGTTGCTCTTTTATCTATTGCTAGCGCGATCGGTGTGCGGCCCTGGTTTGATTCAAAATCAAATAATGGTCGCAGATCGGTCGTGTCTACCCCCACCGATTCCAAATACCGCAGGTTGCCGATGTGGATCTGCTCTCCCGAGACGCTTGCGACGATGCCTTGCCCAGTCACTGAGTCAAAACTGTCGGGCTCAATGATGCCGATTCCCTCTTCCTCCGCTGCTTTCACAATGGCGAGGGCGATCGGATGCTCCGACCGAGATTCGGCACTTGCGGCGGCTTTGAGCGCACTTTCCCGTGAAAATCCCCTTACCGTCAATACAGACGAGAGCCTGGGCTTGCCTTCTGTGATCGTGCCGGTCTTGTCGAGCACGACCACGTCGAGTTGATGGGCGGTCTCGAGGCTCGAAACGCCCTTGACCAGCACCCCCATTCTGGCCGCGCGGCCTGTTCCGACAAGAACGGCGGTGGGGGTGGCGAGTCCGAGCGCGCATGGACAAGCGATGATTAAGACCGACACCGACGCGACGAGCGCATCGCTCAGGCGCATTCCTTCTGGCGCAGCGATAAACCAGACGGCGAACGTCGCAATCGCGATCATGAGCACGACCGGGACGAACACGCCGCTGATCTTGTCAGCGAGACGCTGGATCGGCGCCTTCCCCGCCTGTGCCGCCTCGACGAGCCGGACGATCTGATGGAGCACCGTGTCTTTGCCGATCTTCGTTGCGGAAAACGTGAACGAGCCCGTCGTGTTCATCGTCGCGCCGAACACCGTGTCCCCCACCCGCTTGTCCACTGGCATGCTCTCGCCGCTCAACATGGACTCGTCCACAGCGCTCGATCCTGACAACACGTTTCCATCGACTGGAATTTTCTCTCCAGGACGAACAATGATTGTGTCCCCCACCAAAACCGCAGCCTGCGAAACATCCATCTCGATTCCATCGCGCACGACCCTTGCCGTTTTCGCTTGAAGCCCCGCCAGCGCCCGGATTGAGTCCCCCGCCCGCGCCTTTGCGTTCGCCTCCATCAGACGGCCCAACAAAACGAGGGAAATGATCACCGCCGCCGCCTCGAAATAGATGGGCGAGCGCATGGTCTCAGGCGAGACCGCCTCGGGCAACAGGACTGCCGCCACGCTATAAAGGTACGCCGCTCCGGTGCCCAAAGCGATGAGCGTGTTCATGTCCGCGCTCCGGTGCAGGAACGACCTCCAAGCGGAGGAAAAGAACGAGGAGCCCGAGAGGAATATGACCGGGGTCGCCAGCAACAACTGCACGAAGTCCACTTCGCGCAGTTCCAAAACGTTGTGCAGCAGGTCTTCCTCAGCCAAGACGTGCGGAAGCATCGCGATCAGGAGCAACGGAAGACTCATCGCCGCGGCGATGGTGAAATGACGAACGAGCGAGGCTATTTCAAGCCTTCTTGCCTCCTTTTCCCAGTCCTCCTCTTCTTCCGTATCTACAATCTTTGCGTCGATGCCGTGCGAGGCGAGTACCCCCACCAGCCCGACCCCATCGATAGCGGAAGATAAGTGCGACACCTGCAGTCGCTTGCTATCACGGTGTACAGAAACCACACCCGGCACGCGGCGCAAAATTTCTTCTCCCCCACCCGCATCCAATCTGGTCACTGAAACGCCCGCCGTGTCATAGCCAGTACGACGCACGACCCCCACCAAGCCCGCAGTATCGACGCTGTTCGAATCAAATGAAACGCTCGCTTGGCTCGTCGCAAAATTGACGCTCGCTTCAACGACCCCTGGCGTCTTCTTGAGGCTCTTCTCGATCCTCTGGGCGCACGCGGCGCAGGACATCCCCGTTATTGGCAGAGTCACGCGCGAGCGCTCACTCATCTCGCACGACCAGTGTGCCCCGGATCATGTCCATCGAGCAGTGGAAAGGATATCGGCCTGCCTTTAGCGGTCCAATCTTAATTTTTGTCGATCTAAAGGGAGGCAGCGCCTTTGACACCCCCAGATCCGAAAACACGACCGTGTCCGAGCAGGAGTCCGTCTCATCACGATAAAACTCGAGTTCAATGTCTTGGCCGGAGCGCACCTCGACCAACGATGGATCGTAGGCGCCTTTGATCGTGATCCGAACCAACTGCCTGCCACTAGAATCCAGCGAAGCCTTTGCGGCGCCCCCTTCGCTCAATAGAAAATACCAGGCAACGAGGGCGATTCCCACGACGCTCATTGAGGCGACCGCCAGTTCCACCGCGTCCATCACATGATTCTGACGCACGCGTTCCTCGAATCCCGATTCCCTTAGGTCTGGAAAAGGGGGATTGCAGGCGATGCCAGGCAATCGGCTAGAATGGCTCCATGTCCTCAATTCGAGAATCGACGCAAGTTCTTCGCAATTCAGTGTTTTGTGCATTGCCCGCGATCGTCATTTTATCGACCATGGTCGGGTGTACCGCGGAGAGGCCACCTGATCCCGAACCTGTGAAGCCTTCGGCCTCCCCAGCGGGAGGGGGCGGTGGGGTTCCGGACTTCAGCGATGACAAAGGCGACGGCGGTCAGCCCACAACCAAGTAGACCTAAGTTTTCGTAGGCCATTAAACGGTTTCGTCCGCGCAAGACACTCAACTTGTGATCCCGCCCATAAAAAGGCGGAGGAAACAACCATGAAGAAACTAGTTCTTGCACTATGCTTTTCGACAGTCGCGCTCTATGTAATAGGGTGCAAGAGTGAAGAGCCCAACCCAACCGTCACGACCCAACCTATCACCAGTCCGCCCACCAAGGGCGAAGTTAAGCCGACCGGCATGGTCCCTGACACCAAAGACGACCCGAGGGACGACGGGAAGTGACCCTATACGAGGGGAAAGTATCCTGTCCCCTCGTTTCTTCCTTTTAGGAAAAACAATGAAACACTTCATCATCTTCACTCTTTTGACACTTTTCGTTCTTGGCTGTTCCAGCAATCAAGAGTCTGCTCGACGAGTCGAACAGGCACAGAAAGCGGAAACCTCTCGCGGGCAGGGCGCTGGCGGTTTCGTCCCTGATTTTACGGATGACGGCCAATCGACGAGTGGCCTGCGTTCTCAATCGAAGCCAGAGGCTCCAAAGAGCCAGACCGTCGCCTCGGTAAAAACAGCCGATCTTCGCAAGGTCGTGCGTACCGGCTCGATCTCCGTGCGGGTCGAGGACGCACAAGCCGCCGAAAAGTCGGTAGGCGAACTTCTGTCCACCGGTCCTGGATACATCGAGACTTCGAACTACTCCGGCTACGAGTCCGGAAGTCCAGCAGTCAAGATGAAGATTCGCGTGCCTTCGGGCGAGTTCGAATCGTTCATGGATTCGCTCTCCGCGCTCGGCATCGTCCTCGACAAGAAGATCGAGACCAAGGACGTGACCGCCGAGATCGCCGATTTTGGTGCAGTGATCAAGACCCTGTTGGCCATGGAAGAGTCACTCCGCGAGACACTGCGCGCTACCCGGAACCCAGGCGAAATCGTGGGCCTCCAAGAAAGGCTAACCGAAGTGCGGACTCAGATCGACCGCATTAAGGCTCAGGAAAAGGCGCTCTCGGCAGTCGCCGAACTCTCTACGATCGACGTGACCCTCAAACAACAGAACAACACGGCCGTCCAGCCGAACGACCCCGACTGGTTTGGACAAAACGTGTCCTCGGCCTCAGCGTCTTTCATGACGGTGTTTCGCGGAGTGACGACGCTCTTCACTTGGATCATCGTGTTCAGTCCGTTCTGGCTGACGGCCATGATCGTTGGCTCGCTCGTCTATCGGCGACACCTACGAAAGCCCCCCCTCCAAACTCAATAGTCACACGGTTCAATAAGGGAGAGACACCATTGTACACTTGCCCGTCTCAAGAATGTGCGATTTATCGTCGTCTTGCTTTTGGTGGGGGGATGCACGCGTGGCGTCCAAGAAATGGGCGTCGCTCCTAATCCCGCCGCCCCTCCGGTCGTTTTCGCCAAAGAGAAGACTGTCCGTTATCCGAGACCGGAACACGTTCGCGGCCTTTACATGACCGCGTGGGTGGCGGGGGGTAAGGATCTGCGCGCTGGTCTCCTCAAGATCATCCAAGACACAGAACTCAACGCAGCCGTCATCGACATCCGCGACGACGGGATGAACTACTGGGAGACGGGGATTCCGCTCTCAACTGAGTCTGGGGCGACTCACCTTGCCGTCCCACGGCCCGACGAACTGATGGCGTTGCTCGAGGCGGAAAAGGTTTATCCGATCGCTCGAATCGCGTGCTTTGTGGACAGCGAACTGTCCGTTTTTGAGCCCGGTAGGGCCGTCCAAGACCGGAAGGGCAAGGTGTGGATCGAGCGCAACGGACGTCGCTGGCTCGACCCCTATAATAAGGAGAACTGGGAGTACATCGGCCAGATCGTAGACTTTGCGATCAAGCAGGGCTTTCCCGAAATCCAACTCGACTATGTGAGGATGCCGGGTGGGGGACGGAAGTCTTCGATGGTGTTCCCTGCGAAAGAGCAATGGCCGCTTGAGACGACCGAGTCCGAGGTGATCCAGCAGTTTGCACAATTTGTCCGCGACCGGATTCCGCGCGATGTAGTCTTGAGCGCAGACATTTTTGGAATCGTCAGCAGCAGCACTACGAAAGACCAAGGGATCGGACAGGACATGGCCTTCTTCCCACAGCCGTTTGACATCCTGTGTCCGATGGTGTACCCGAACCATTTTGCGAAAGGCGAGTACAAGGTCGCCGATCCGACGAGCAACCCCCACCTGATCGTTTATAAGAGCATTAAGGACTATGTGACGACTCTGCCGAACAAGCCGCTTCGCCCCTGGCTCCAGGCGTTCGACGGTTATGGCGTCGCGGAAGTGAGGGAGCAGATACGGGCGCTTAAGGAAAACGGCGTGCAGGAGTACCTCCTCTGGAACCCGCGCAACAAATACGACGGCGTCGTCCCCAGCGACACCAGCGACCTCGACTCACCTCGGAGCGCGGGCCTTTAGCCCGCTCGTGCCACGGACAGGCTCACCGGAGTTTGTCCGTGCGTCGAAGCAAGAGGTTGAACGTGGGTGGCTCCACTCTTTAGAGTGGTGTTTTCCGGGTGCCACGGTACGACCCCGACTCCGGGAGGGGCGGGCCGTGAAGTCTCCACCCTTCGTATCCGGGCTGAGGTATTTGATAGATTCCCGGTCTGCACCGGAG
>CAYYZP010000317.1:0-8348 GCA_964476165.1 uncultured Fimbriimonadaceae bacterium | reverse complement strand
ACCGACCTTTACGGTGGGGGCGCGCTCGAAGCGTACTCCTTTGCGACCTACGGCACCGGATGGTTGCCCGACGAGGACTCCCATGAGCCAGCCCACACGTGGTGGGGGGGGCTCATTTCAAACACCTACTTGAACAGTTTTTGGAACGAAGGCTTTGCTGTTTATTCAAGCGGGCTGTACGACAGGGAAGTCTCGATCGGAAACAGAGCCGAGCGGCGCGAGGCGTTTGTGCAAGAGTTCGACGTTTTCTCAAACGGTTCCACAGTCGCGTGTTGCGATGCGGGGGTTTTCACAGGCGATATCGCGTCCTCGCTTGGATATGGCAAAGGCGGTGCGGTGCTGCAACAGTTGGAGTGCGAGATCGGCACGGATGCCATGGTCGCAAGTATGAAAAGGTGGATCGAGTACAACCCGAAGGGCCAGCCTGGCGAATGGAGCGGTTTTGAAAAGGCGGTCAGCGAAACGATCGGCAAGGACGTTGCATGGTTCTTTGACCAATGGATAAGGAAACCTGGCGCGCCAAGGTTCGAGTTTTCAAACGTCGAGTGGCACAACGGCCAAGTCTATGGAATAGTCGAGTTCTTTGGTGATCCGTACCGCCTGACAGTCGATGTTTACGCGGAGTTTCCAGGCGGAAAATCGACGAGGACCAAAGTAGTCCTCAATCCAGAAAGGGAAAGCGGCGTAACGGAGTTTTCCTTTGCTCTTTCTGAGCGGCCCACGCTTGTTTCGTTTGATCCGAACCATCGAGTTTATTGTGAGCAGCCGCCTTCGACGGAACGCAGACTGAGGAACGGGCTCCCGAAACTCCAGACCATCATTGACCCGAAACACAAGGAGTATGGTGCGACATTCAAGAGCATGTGGACGCGGCCAAATCTTTTAGAGCAAACCTCGACTGATTTGAACGGAAAGTTTCTCATCGGACATCCGGACACTTTCCCAGCAATGCGCGCGCTGTGCACTAAAATAGGATTCAACATCAGCGGAAATAAATTGACCTATAAAGGCACGACGATCGACCTTAACAGCGGCGCGGCATTGGCGATGGTCGATTTGGGTGGGGGCAAGATGTGCATGATCGGGCTCGGGACGACTGTGCGAGCGCCGGTATATGGCGATGCAAGGCTCTGCCTTGTCGACAAATATGGGCGATTCCTTCGGGGAGTGACCGAGCCAAGAAGGGAAGGCTCGTTCACCTTTAAACGGTTCTAAAGCGAGACGCCAAGAATATCGAGAATGCGCTGAAGATCGTCATCGGAATAGTATTCGACGACCATTTTGCCGCCGACCTCTCCTTTTTGGAGCGAGACCGGTGTGCCGAAGTATTCGCTCAGTCCCTTTTCGAGCGCAACATAGTGCGGATCCCTTTTCTTGCGCGGTCTGGGCTCTGCGATGGATCCGTTGCTGGGCGGACTTGGCTGGCTGCCTCGCGCGAGAGCCTCGGTCTGCCGAACAGACATCCCTTCCTCGACGGTCTTCTCGAAAAGTCCTTGTTGCTTGGCAGGGCCCTCGACCATGAGGATCGCGCGCGCGTGTCCCTCTGAAATCGTGCCGTCTCCGATCGCTGCCTGAATGTTTTCTGCTAGCCTGAGTAGACGCAACGTGTTTGAGACCGCGACGCGCGATTTGCCGACCTTCTGCGCGATCTGGTCTTGGCTCAGTCCGAACTTTTCTGAGAGTTCCTTGTAGGCGCGCGCGCACTCGATGGGAGAAATATCTTCGCGCTGGACGTTTTCGATGATCGCTATCTCGAGCGAGTCCTGCGCGCTGGCGAATCTTATGATCACGGGAACGTCGGCAAGTCCCGCTTTTTGCGCCGCGCGCCAACGGCGCTCCCCTGCGATGATCTCATACTTCTCGTCGCTCACCGGGCGCACGATCAAAGGCAGCAGCACCCCCACCTCGGAGATCGACTGCGCGAGTTGGTCGAGAGCGTCTTCGTCAAAGTGCCGTCGAGGCTGGTGTGAGTTCGGTCGCAACGAACCGATGGGAACGGTGGACGGCGCGGCCTCGCTCTGCTCACCCATCAACTGGGTGAGGCCCTTGCCTAGAGGGCGGCGCATTCTTGCAAGACCTCATCGACAAGTTCAAGATAAGCGACTGCGCCCTTCGAGTCAGGGAAGCAGGTCACAGCGGGTTTTCCAAAACTGGGTGCTTCGCTCAGTCGCACGTTGCGGGGAATAATGACACGTGATACCTTCTGCCCAAAATACGTTTGAATTTCCTCGGCCACGCTTTGCGAAAGGTTGTTCCTCGCGTCGTACATTGTGAGCAGAACTTTGGCGACCTCCAACCGGGGATTGATGCGACGTTTGACGACATTGATCGTCGTAAGCAAGTGTGTCACTCCTTCCATCGCGTAGAACTCGGTCTGCAGTGGAACGATGATCTTGTCGCAGGCGGCCAAAATGTTCACCGTCAAGAGGCCAAGGCTCGGCGGCGCGTCGATGATGATGTACTCATAGTCCTTGTAGACGGTCGCGATGGCCTCGCGCAGGATTTGCTCCTTGCCGACGGCGTTCATGAGCAGGTACTCCGCGCCTGCGAGGTCGAGGGTCGCCGGTACGATGTCCAAAAATTCGTTGACCGGCTCAATAGCGGCGCGCAGTGCGTCGGGGTTCTCCGGGTTTTCGACGACGGCCTGGATCACCTCGAACAGCGTCCCTTTGACTGTCTGCTTGTTCACGCCGAGCCCGGTTGTGGCGTTCCCCTGGGGGTCGGCGTCGATGAGCAGGGTCTTGTGTCCCTTCTCCGCCAGTCCGGCGGCGAGGTTGACAGCGGTCGTCGTCTTACCGACGCCGCCCTTTTGGTTGACGATTCCCCAGACAGGCACGCAAGTATTATGGCTTAGTGGGCTATCCGGGTGCCTAAAAAGGTTTCCACACTTTGTCCAGATTTAAACTGAACCGTGGCGGGTGCTCAGCCCGCCACGTGTGGAGATTCAGCGAAGAAACTAGCCTTGAAGAAGCCTGAGAACGCTCTGGGCTGACTGGTTCGCCTGGGCGAGGACGGACATGCCGCTCTGCCGAAGGATCTGCACCTTAGTGAACTCGGTCATTTCCTTGGCGATGTCCGCGTCACGGATCATGCTTTCAGACGCCGTCATGTTCTCTGATGCGATGGCCAGCGACCGGGTGGTGCTCTCCAAAAAGTTCTTTTGGAATGCGCCAAGGTCCCCCCGAAGAAGGTTCACTTGGCCAATGGCGTCATCGATGATTGACATCGCCTCTTGGGCGCCCTGTTGGGTCGTCAGATCGATGTCGGCGATCGATTTGCCAGGCACCGCGTTGATGCCCATGTCGCGCGCAAAGAAACTGGGGAGGGAGAAGTCTACGTTTTGGCCGACGAGCGCACCGATCTGGAAGCGCATCGTGCCAACGGTCATCTGTCCTACCGTCGTGGCCCCCACCGTGGCGTTGCCTGCTGCGGTGATCACCATCTTATTACCGGAACTCGATGTCAGCGTAAGTCCGTCCGTGCCGGCGCCTTGGCCGCCGACGAAAGTTTCGCTTGCCGTGCCGCTCGGTTCGACGTTGGACGTCACCGTGTACACAGCGTCCACGCCCTGGACTGGTGCAGCCGCCGCTCCACCGTTGAGCACGCTGCTCGTCTCCATATAGGAGATCGGGAAATTGGATCCGTATTTGACGGAAGTGAGCGCGATGGAAACTCCTGCGCCGTTGGCAACGATTGCCGCCGTCACTCCGCTCTTGTCGGACTTCTGGTTGATCTTGGCTGCTACGTCAGAAACCGTTTCGCCGGGCTTGACGGTAAACGTCTCGCCATTGAGAATGAACGTGCCTGCTGTGACTGCGGTCGCAGCGTCCGCATAAATGGTCGCAAGCGGGCCAGTCGCTGACTGGGTCGCCGCTGTGACCTGTGCGATGTCGATCGGGCCGTCAGCAGCCGTCTGACCATTGAATTCGCCGCCGATGTAAAGACTATTTACGAGGTCAGTGCGCGTGATACCCGCGTTCGCCCCCGCGCTGCCGTTGAGGATTTTCTTGGTGCCCCAACTTGTGTGCGTGGCGATGCGGTCGATCGACTCGATCACCGCGCGGACCTGTGCCTGGTCGGCGTGAAGTTGGTTTGCATCGACGACGGCGGAGTTCGCCGCGTGGATCGCAAGGCTCTTGAGGCTGACAATGAGGCCCGTGACCTCGCTCATTGCGCCCTCGGCGGTCTTGGCCATATTAACGGCGTCCTGCGTGTTGCGCAGAGCCTGGTCAAGCCCCTTGATGTGGGCGCGGAGCCCTTCGCTGATGATGAGGCCCGCAGCGTCGTCGCTCCCGGAGTTGATGCGGAGCCCGGATGAAAGCCGTTGGGTCACGCCCGCAGACATTTCGTCCGTCAGGTTCAAATTCCTGAGCGCGGTCATCGAAGCGATGTTCGTATTGATTCTGAGACTCAAATCGTGCCTCCAAACCTGCCCGATCCTGGTTTTTTTGCCAGTTTGTGCCGGTTTCTATGTGGGATTCTTGGCCGAACATGGAAAAACTAGAGGTCAGACTGAAAAATCTTTCTGTTTGCTTGAGGTTTGGGTTCGTTTTTGGCCCTTGTTTTGCTCTCGGGATGAAGTGTTCCGTGAATTGTGGTGCGGACCTCTGGGTCTGCACGAACGGGTGGTCGAGCGTCCCCGCGAGGCCGTCACTGCCTGCGCCGCCGAGGTCTGGTCGGTGGCGTTCTTCAGCCCCGAGTGCTGGAACTTTGAAGTCGTTCCCGTCCGAGAAGAGACTCCCGGCGTATATTTCGTCGCCCCGTCGTCGAGCAGAGGCGAAGTGACCCCCACCCCGTTCCTTCTAAATGTCTTCGAGCCGTTAACGCCGCTGGAAGTCACCGTGCGCCGGAGCCGTTATAGGTAAACCCGTCCGAGGTCGCGTTGGGATAGGTGATAGAGGTGACCCGCCCGTCGTAGTCGTAGGTCAGCGTCGTGTTGCCCGACGCGGATGAGATCTGCGTCGTGCGTCCTGCGAGGTCGTACTGGAACGTGCGCGGGTTCGCCCCCCCCGTTATCTCGAGCAGCTTGTCCGCCGCGTCGTAAGAGTAGGACCAAATTTTTTGACTCGACTGCGGTCAGCGTTACTTTTGCCAGGAGATCAACACCGAATGGCGATTATGTTAGGATTGTCCATTCCCGAGATTCCTCATTAAGAACACGAACATCCAGTCCCATCGCCTTTATGCAAGTCGATGCATTGCCGGCCAAAATGCAAATACTTGACCCACCGTGGACAAGGAGTAAGTCGATGCCGAATTCATTCGTGACATTGCGATCGAATCCTAGTACCTCAAAGTCACGTGTCAAGTCCTGCAGTTCCCACCCCCACCCTACAAGCCCAATAAGCCGGCCAAAGTTTAGTGATTCTTTCAGAATCGAGTTAGATGGCCAGAAGACATCGCAACCGGGCAAAATGTCCTCGTTGTCGAAATTCAATTTCAAAAAGTCGTTTGTCTCCATGAACGTTCGCTCGCCTTCCGAGCGAACAAGTCCAGGCACACTCGCAAGTTCAGCCCACGTAGTAGTCAGTTCACTTGAGTCGCGACTACTGTCGATGCATTCCAGAATCACATATCGATACTGTTGGATCAGCGGTATGAGCCCTGCCACAACGTGACTAAGTCGCGTCGAAGGGTGGAACGCGTAAAGCAAACTTTTTGAATCTAGTTCGCTCATGGGAATAACTTTGACGTTTCCTCTAGTGACTTCGCTTTGCTCCGAACACCGGACACCGGATCCCAAATGTGCGCCGTGCCGTAGGCCAACGCCAGTGAGACGAAAACGCCGAACGCGCGCAGTGCCCCGCTTCCTTTGTGACCCTTGCTGTTCATAAGTTGCTCCTGAAAACGAACTTCTTGTGGCCTTTTATCCCATCCCAATCCATTTGTCAACTGTTTTCTCACAAATCTGCGAAAATGAGAACAATTTAAGAGATATTTCATCTTCACAAGGACAATCGGTGTCGGGCGAGGCACCTTTGTCATTTGCTCATCGACCGCTCTCTCCTTGTCACGCCGTCAAGAAAAAGAAAACAAATGCTTGAACGCGGCCGCAACGGTTGGAGTCAGAACAGTGTGGAAGTGAAAGTGCAACGTTGTCTGATCGGCACCACCGACCCCGCGCGAAAGTCGTCAAGTGCCGTCACTTACAAAAGAGAAACGCGACAGAAACAAGGAGAATTGTGAAACAACCAGCGCAAGTAGAATAAACGGGAAATTTCCCGTTTATTCCCGTTTATTTGAGTGCTAAATATGCCGTTTGTGAGAATCGAGTGTCGCAATCAAACAAAAAACCCCCTCTCCATTCCGATGGAGAGGGGGTTTTAAGTGAGGTCAGGGCGGGCTACCAGTTCCGTCGACGATCGACGCGGAAGTAGGAGATCTCGAACCCCGACCGGTCCTCATCGAGGACGATCGTGTGGTACTTCTTGTCCCTGCGTCCGAACGCGTCACGGAACTCGTGCTCTGCACGGATCACGACCTGGTCTCGCTCGTAGCGCACGTCTCGAACACGGTAGTTCGTCGTGTCGGTGCCTTCTACGATGTCGCTGAGCATGTCGTAGAAGTCGTCGCTTCTCATGCGATAGTCCGCATAGTCCTCGAGCGCGACTTGGACATAGCCGCTTCGCGGCAACAGATCGTTCATTGACCACATGTCGCCCTCCTCGAAAGAGGTCACGATGTCGTCAATTGCGTAGTCGACGTCGTTGTAGCGCCGGTCGTCGTAGCGGTCGTTCCTGCCCCAGTCGTCGTAGCGGCGATATCGCGGGCGGTTCCAATCGTAGCGGTCGTCGGCAAAGATCTGGAAAGAGAAGTTTCCGATCTTGATTCTCGCGGAAACGACGTATCCAGGAACGTTCGAGTAGTAGTAGAACGGCGAAGGATAGCAGTATCCAGGTCGGTAGTTGAACGCATAGTGCGGATAGCAGAACCAGTCGTCGTTCCAGAAATTGTTGTACTGGACGTATCCGATCCTAAAGTCCGAGTGCGATCGTGTGCGGTCTTCGCGATACGCTTCGCGCTCGCCTCGCCCTGAACCAGAAAGCCGTGGCGCCTCAGGAATCGTAAACGTTCCTCGGGTCTTCACGGTGGGGGCAATATTGCCGCTTGTGCCATACCGCACGGCGCCGCTGCGGGAAGGCTTCGACTTGCTAAGGGGGTCCTGCAGGCGTTCCTTGATGTCGCGGTCGTCATTGCGCTTTTCCTGCACGCTGTTGTTACGGTCTTGCTGGCCGCGCGAACGGCCCTTGTTAGTGTCGACTTGTTGGTCGTCGCTCTTGGAAGACTGTTGATCCTGTCGGATACGGTCTTCGTTCTTCAAAGGCTGTCGATCCCTTGTGGACCAGCCTTTGTCCCTGGAAGACTGTTGATCGCTTGCGGACCAGCCATCGTTCCTCGAAGTCCTCTGATCCCTTGCGGGCGCGCCAGAGTACTTGGAAATCCTTTGGGCTCTTGTGGATCGAACTTCGTTCCTCGAAGACCTCTGGTCTCTTGTGGATCGGACTTCGTTCCTTGAAGACTTTTCGTCCTTCTTAGACCTGACTTCGCTCTTGGAAGACTTCTCGTCCTTTTTGGACTTGCCTTCTTGCTTTGACTTTTCGCCGTCTTTGTCTCCTCCTTTCTTGTCCGATTGGGCAAAAGCGTCAATCGGGGTCAGAGCAGTCAGGGCCAGGACGGCCATTGCGGGAATGAAGCATTTTCTAAACATTGTTCCACCTCGTTGTATAAACATCGGGTATAGGTTGGACGCCCCATGTTTCGTCAAGTTTCGCACAAGCCCGTGAGATTTGCCGGGCTTAGTGCCAACATTATTTAAGTATGGGCACACAGCGCGTGGCGGTCATCCCGGGCGACGGGATCGGGCCGGAGATCACAAGGGCGACCATCGACATCTTGGAGAAGACTGGTTTTCGGCCGGAATGGGTCTATTTGGAGGCTGGGCTCGGCGCCATTGAAAAGGGGCTCCCGGCTGTGCCAGATGAGACCGTCAAGGCCATAAAAGAGATCGGGATCGCCCTCAAGGGCCCAACGACCACACCTTCAGGCGGTGGGCACACAAGCGCAAACGTCACCCTGCGCAAAAGACTCGACCTTTTCGCCAACGTGCGTCCTGCCAAGAAACTTCCTGGGATCAAGGGGCCATTCGAGGCCTACGACATTGACATTATCATCGTCCGCGAAAACACAGAAGGGCTCTATTCTGGCATCGAATATCAGCCACACCCGGACGTTGCGCAAGCGATCAAGGTGGTCACGCGCCAGGGTTCGCAAAGATTGATCCGCTACACGTTTGAGATGGCGCGTAAGCAGGGCCGCAAACTCGTGACAGCCGTCCACAAGGCCAACAT